>NZ_JBIUVO010000034.1:36676-51151 GCF_044742995.1 Pseudomonas sp. NPDC087803 | reverse complement strand
AAGGCACACGTGACCAAGCCGGTTGTTACCTACATCGCTGGTGTGACTGCACCTCCTGGCAAGCGCATGGGCCATGCTGGCGCAATCATCTCTGGCGGCAAAGGCACTGCAGACGAGAAATTCGCTGCACTGCAAGACGCAGGCGTAAAAACCGTGCGTTCGCTGGCAGACATCGGCAAGGCCCTGGCCGAGCTGACCGGTTGGGCTGTCAAATAAGCCTCGTGCTTGACTGACGCTTCACCAGACAAAGGCCACCTTCGGGTGGCCTTTGTTGTTTCTGAAGATCAAAAGATCGCAGCCTGCGGCAGCTCCTACAGATAAGCCTATGTAGGAGCTGCCGCAGGCTGCGATCTTTTGATCTTTGCTTTCTTTATGAAATTTAAATACGTAAACGCGACACAGACACGTCGTGTATCGGATAGTTCGCCCTCAAACAGTGCGTTTGTCAGACAAATTCGTTAGGCTAGCAGCCATTTTTGCGTCTGCCGCCCACAAGGCATGCAACGCGCTAAACGGGTCAGCCCCATACGGACTGACAGCATTTCCCTAACCCCACAGGGAAATCCCCCTCTAAATTCCGATTCAGTAGTGTGGTATTTCCTTAATGAAAGTTTTGAAAGGTCAGGACATCCTGGCACTGGGCTTTATGACATTTGCCCTGTTCGTCGGGGCCGGCAACATCATTTTCCCGCCTATCGTCGGCCTGCAGTCCGGACCCAATGTCTGGATGGCGGCGCTGGGCTTCCTGATCACGGCAGTCGGTCTGCCGGTGGTCACCGTCGTCGCTCTGGCCAAGGTCGGTGGTGCGATGGACGCGCTGAGCAGCCCGATCGGCAAAATCGCCGGCGGTGTGCTCGCTGCGGCGTGCTACCTGGCGGTCGGTCCGCTGTTCGCCACCCCGCGAACCGCGACCGTGTCGTTCGAAGTGGGCCTGGCGCCACTGACCGGCGAAAGCCCGCTGGCGCTGTTCCTCTATAGCTCGGTGTATTTCCTGCTGGTGTTCTTCATCTCGCTGTATCCGGGCCGTCTGCTCGATACCGTAGGCCGTTTCCTCGCGCCGCTGAAAATCATCGCCCTGGCGGTACTCGGCATCGCCGCGTTCGCCCTGCCGGCCGGTGATATCGGTCAGGCCACGCCTGAATACGTCGCGGCACCGTTCTCCCAGGGCTTCATCAATGGTTACCTGACCATGGATACCCTCGGCGCGCTGGTATTCGGTATCGTCATCGTCAACGCGATCCGCTCCCGTGGCGTCGAGTCGCCGGCGCTGATTACCCGTTACGCGATCATTGCCGGCCTCATCGCCGGTGTCGGTCTGGCACTGGTGTACATCAGCCTGTTCCGCCTCGGTTCCGGCAGCCATGAAGTCGCGGTCGGTGCCACCAATGGCGCGGCGGTGCTGCACGCTTACGTGCAACACACCTTCGGTTCGCTGGGCAGCGGTTTCCTCGCGGTGCTGATCTCGCTGGCGTGTCTGGTGACGGCGGTGGGTCTGACCTGCGCCTGCGCCGAATACTTCAGCCGCGTGCTGCCGCTGTCCTACAAGACCCTGGTGATCATCCTCGCCGCGTTCTCGCTGCTGGTGTCGAACCTCGGCCTGACCAAACTGATCGCGTTCTCGATCCCGGTGCTGACCGCGATCTACCCGCCGTGCATCGTTCTGGTGGCCCTGAGCTTCTGCAAGGACTTCTGGCATGAACACGGCCGGATCCTCGGCCCGGTGATGCTGGTGTCGTTCCTGTTCGGCACCATCGACGCCCTCAAGGGCGCCGGTCTGGCTGACTGGATGCCGTCGCAGCTGTCGCACCTGCCGCTGAGCGAGCAGGGCCTGGCGTGGCTGGTGCCATGCGTGATGACGCTGGTGGTCGCGGTGGTTTGCGATCGCCTGCTGGGCAAGCGTAGCGAAGCCGTTGCCTGACGTTGCCTGACTCGCCACAAGCGGGTCTTCAACGCTTAAACAGAAATGCCCCGTATCATCGATACGGGGCATTTTTTGTGGGCGTCTGGCAGTGTCTTTTTCCGCGAGCTAACGTCGAAGCACTGCATCGATTTTATGTAGGAGTGAGCCTGCTCGCGATGGCGTCGTGTCTGTCAGATCAATGCCGGATGTGCCACCGGATCGCGAGCAGGCTCACTCCCACAGGTAGCATCCATACTCCACAGGGAATTGCATGTCGTTCATCCAAGCCAACCTGATCCACCTGCTGGCCGCGCTCTGGTTTGTCATCTGCTGGGGCGGCTACACCCGTTATGCGTCGTGGAAGGCCCGCGACACCGCGTGCCTCGCCAGTGTGCTGCACCTGTACCGCGAAGACTGGATGCGCCGCATGTTGCTGCGCGACAACCGTATCGCCGATGCCAGCGTGATCGGCAATCTGGAGCGCAACGCCTCGTTCTTCGCCTCCAGCACCCTGATCATCCTCGCCGGCATTCTCACCGTCCTCGGTGCGTCCGAGCGCGCGGTGTCATTGCTGGCCGACATCCCGATGGTGCAGCAGGCATCGCAGGGCATGTCGGAGATCAAGTTGCTGTGCCTGGCGCTGGTGTTCGTCTATGCGTTCTTCACCTTCAGCTGGTGCATGCGTCAGTACAACTTTGCTGCTGTACTGGTCGGTTCGGCACCGATGATCGGTGAGCGTCAGGTCTCGGAGCAGGAGCGCAAGGCGTTCGCGCTGCGGGCGGCGCGGGTGATTTCGATGGCGGCCAACCAGTTCAACTTCGGTCTGCGCTCTTACTACTTCGGCATGAGCATGCTGGCGTGGTTCGTCAGCCCATGGCTGTTCATGTTGATGAGTGCCGGTGTGGTGCTGGTGTTGTACCGCCGTGAGTTTCATTCCGACGTTCTCGACGTGATGGTCTATACCCCTACAGAGGCGCCATTGCCCGAAACCCAAAAAGAGGCTGCTTGATGAGTATTCCGTTCTGGTGTGTGTTTATCAGTGCACTGTTGATCTATATCGCGCGTATGCCGGTGGGCAAGGCCATGAAAGAGCAGGGCGGTTACAACAACCACCTGCCGCGTCAACAGCAGGCGCAACTGACTGGCTATGGCGCGAGAGCACTGGCGGCGCACCAGAACAGCATCGAAGCGTTCATCCTGTTTGCCGTCGGCGTGTTGATGGCGCACACCACGCAAACACAAGGCTGGTTGATCGATGCCCTGGCGATCATCTTTGTGATCGCGCGGATTCTCTACTTGTGGCTGTACTTGGCGGATAAACCCTCCCTGCGCAGCCTGGCGTGGCTGGTCGGCCTGATATGTTCTTTGTTGCTGATGATTAGTCCGACTTTTAGAACCGTGTTGCTCTAAGCGGTATTGATGAAAAATCACAGGCAAAAGAAAACCCGCACTTGGCGGGTTTTCTTTTTCTGCATCAAGTCGCAATTATTGCTTCTTGGCAGCTTCATCCTGAGCAGCTTGATTCGATTCAGCCTGAGCTTTGGCAGCTTCGGCGTTTTCTTTTGCTGCGTCGTTCACTTTATCCTGAGCTTTGTTCATGTCTTGCTGAGCTTGCTCAGCATGTTTGTTGGCATCTTGAGCTTTGTCCTCGGATTTTTTATCGCAGGCAGCGAGACCGAGGGAAGCGGTCAACATCAAGGCAATAGCTAAAGTCTTACGCATGGGGTGTTTCTCCTTATGGAAATTAACTACTGGCCTTAAGAGCGCAGCCCCAAAGGTTAAGTTCCTCATTTCGTTCAGATATATAAGTTTGTTTTTTAGTGGAACTTTTGGCGTATTTCTCACTACTGGCAAAAGGCTCTAACGAGAGAAATTATCACATGGCTGAGAACCCCGTTTTTGAGCGCGCTACACGATTTCTCTCGGCCCTGCGCCACTGCCAGGTGCTCGGTTTGACGGTGCACAGCGCCAGCAGCGAAGGGCTGACGGTGAAGCTGCCGTACAGCGCGCAAATCGTCGGCAATCCGCAGACCGGGGTCATCCATGGCGGCGCCATTACCTCGCTGATGGACACGGCTTGCGGCATGTCCACGTTGTGCGTGCTGGCGGAATTCGAAGTTTGCCCGACCCTGGACCTGCGTATCGACTACATGCACGCCGCCGAACCGAACAAGGATGTCTACGGCTTTGCCCAGTGTTACCGGGTCACCACCGACGTAATCTTCGCCCGCGGCTTTGCCTATCAGGACGACCCGCAGCAACCGATCGCCCACGTCGTCGGTACGTTCATGCGCATGGGCAAGGGCCTGAAAGGCACTCAGGGGTTTGGCGGCAGGATCAAAGGAGCAAGCCGATGAGCGATGACTGGAAGCAACAACTGCAGCAGGCCCACGCTCAGGGTGATTACGCGCCACTGTTGCAGATAATTCCTTACGCCGGGCTGATCGGCGTCGAATGCTCCCGGGTCGGCGATGAGCTGCTGTTCAAGCTGCCGGCGAACAAGGACAACATTGGTAACCCTTTATTGCCGGCGATCCATGGCGGGGTGATTGCCGGGTTCATGGAGCTGGCTGCCGCGTTGCATTTGTTGATCTTCACCGGTTCGCCCGGGGTGCCGAAGATCATCGACTTTTCCCTGGATTACCTGCGCGCCGGGCAGTTTCGCGACACCTGGGCCAAATGTCAGGTCTGCCGCCAGGGCCGGCGCGTGGCCAACGTCGCGGTCACGGCCTGGCAAAGCACCGAGAGCGAACCGATTGCCACCGCCCGTGCACACTTCAAAATTGATGAGCCCTTGAAATCCTGAACGCTGCCCCCAACTCAGTGAACAACCCGCCGCCGACCATCTGGGTCGCGGCCAATGCCATCTGATTGGAGTTTGATGACCATGAGTGTGGAAACTCAAAAGGAAACCCTGGGCTTCCAGACCGAGGTAAAGCAGCTGCTGCACCTCATGATCCATTCGCTGTATTCCAACAAGGAAATCTTCCTTCGCGAATTGATCTCGAACGCCTCTGACGCTGTCGACAAGCTGCGCTTCGAAGCCCTGGCCAAGCCGGAATTGCTTGAAGGTGGCGCTGAACTGAAAATCCGTGTGAGCTTCGACAAGGACGCCAAAACCGTCACCCTCGAAGACAACGGTATCGGCATGAACCGTGACGATGTGATCACCCACCTGGGGACCATCGCCAAATCCGGCACTGCCGATTTCATGAAGAATCTCTCCGGCGATCAAAAGAAAGATTCGCACCTGATCGGCCAGTTCGGTGTTGGCTTCTATTCCGCCTTCATCGTGGCTGACCAAGTCGACGTGTACAGCCGTCGTGCCGGCACTCCTGCCAGCGAAGGCGTGCACTGGTCGTCGAAAGGCGAGGGCGAGTTCGAAGTCGCCACCATCGACAAGCCAGAGCGCGGTACCCGCATCGTCCTGCACCTGAAATCCGCTGAGGACGAGTTCGCCGATGGCTGGCGTCTGCGCAACATCATCAAGAAATACTCCGACCACATCGCGCTGCCGATCGAGCTGCCGAAAGAAGTCGCTGCCGCCGAAGGTGAAGAGCAGCCTGCCGTGGAATGGGAAACCGTCAACCGCGCCAGCGCCCTGTGGACCCGTCCGCGCACTGAAGTGAAGGACGAGGAATACCAGGAGTTCTACAAGCACATCGCTCATGACTTCGAAAACCCGCTGGCCTGGAGCCACAACAAGGTCGAAGGCAAGCTCGAGTACAGCTCGCTGCTGTACGTGCCGGCCCGTGCACCGTTCGACCTGTACCAGCGTGAAGCGCCGAAAGGCCTGAAGCTGTACGTGCAGCGCGTGTTCGTGATGGATCAGGCCGAGTCGTTCCTGCCGCTGTACCTGCGCTTCATCAAGGGTGTGGTCGATTCCAACGACCTGTCGCTGAACGTGTCGCGGGAAATCCTGCAGAAAGACCCGATCATCGACTCGATGAAGTCGGCGCTGACCAAGCGCGTGCTGGACATGCTGGAAAAACTGGCGAAAAACGAGCCTGAGCAATACAAGGGCTTCTGGAAAAACTTCGGTCAGGTGATGAAAGAAGGCCCGGCAGAAGATTTCGCCAACAAGGAAAAAATTGCCGGTCTGCTGCGTTTCGCATCGACCCAGGGCGACGACGGCGAGCAGATCGTCGGTCTGGCCGACTACCTGGCGCGTGCCAAGGAAGGTCAGGACAAGATCTATTACCTCACCGGTGAAACCTACGCGCAGGTCAAGAACAGCCCGCACCTGGAAGTCTTCCGCAAGAAAGGCATCGAAGTGCTGCTGCTGACCGACCGTATCGACGAGTGGCTGATGAGCTACCTCAGCGAGTTCGACGGCAAGACTTTTGTCGACGTGGCACGCGGTGACCTCGATCTGGGCAACCTGGACTCGGAAGAGGACAAGAAAGCTGCAGAAGAAGTCGCCAAGTCCAAGGAAGGTCTGGTCGAGCGCCTGAAAACCGCGCTGGGCGATTCCGTCGCCGAGGTTCGTGTCTCTCACCGTCTGACCGATTCGCCAGCCATTCTGGCGATCGGCGAACAGGACCTGGGTCTGCAAATGCGCCAGATCCTCGAAGCCAGCGGGCAGAAAGTGCCGGACTCGAAGCCGATCTTCGAATTCAACCCAAGCCACCCGTTGATCGAAAAACTCGACGGCGAGCAGAGCGAAGAGCGTTTTGGCGACTTGTCGCACATCCTCTTCGATCAGGCAGCCCTGGCTGCCGGCGACAGCTTGAAGGATCCGGCCGCTTACGTGCGCCGTCTGAACAAGCTGCTGGTTGAACTGTCGGTTTAATCAAGTTGCAGAAAAACCCGCTTCGGCGGGTTTTTTCATTCTGGTGTTTAACATTCAGGAGTCAGAAATGAGCCAAGTCACTGTACGTTCCGTGGTCTATCAGCTGGATGGCCAGCCTTATGAAGGTCGTTTGGCGTTTGACGCCGAGCACCAGGGCGCACGCCCGGGCCTGTTGATGGCACCGAACTGGATGGGCGTCAGCGCCGGTGCCGAGGAGATCGCCAAGTCGGTCGCGGCCAAGGGCTACGTGGTGTTGATTGCTGACGTGTATGGTCAGGCCGTGCGCCCGCAGAACGCTGACGAGGCCGGCGCGGCGATGATGCCGCTGAAGAACGACCGGGCACTGCTGCGCAAGCGCATGCAGGCCGCGTTCGAACAACTGCAGAGTCAGGGTGAGGCCGCGGTCGATACCTCGAAACTGGCGGTGTTCGGCTTCTGCTTCGGCGGCTGCTGTGCGCTGGATCTGGCGCGCACCGGTGCGCCAGTGAAGGCCGCCGTATCGTTCCACGGTACGCTGGATTCGCCGAACCCGGCGGACGCGAAGAACATCAAGGGCTCGGTGCTGGTGCTGCATGGTGCTTCCGACCCGTTGGTGCCGACAGAGCAGCTGCCGGCGTTTGAAGATGAGATGAACGCGGCGAAGGTCGATTGGCAGTTGCTAAGCTACGGCGGTGCGGTGCACTCGTTCACCGATCCGCATGCCAATGTGCCGGGCAAGATGATGTACGACGCGAAGACCGCCAAGCGTGCATTCAAGTCGATGCATGACTTGCTGGAAGAAGTGTTCCAGGGCTGATTTTTTCGTCGCCTGTACTGGCCTCTTCGCGAGCAAGCCCGCTCCCACAGGGGAATTGTGGTGTGTACTCAGAACTCATGCACACCACAATTCCCCCTGTGGGAGCGGGCTTGCTCGCGAAGGCTTACTAACCAGCGACCCAACACTCAGGGCAGTTCGATCCGCTCGACTTCCCCCGGCACCGTCGGCCAATCCCCGGCCGCCCATTTGCGCCGTGCCTCATCGATCGCCACCGGATCGCTCGCAACAAAATTCCAGTTGATCCGCCGTGGCCCGTCCAGCGCTGCGCCGCCAAACACCACCGCGTGCACATCGCTCTCGGCAAACAGGCTCATCTCTTCCCCGGCCGGCAATACCGCCAGCGCATGGGGTTCGAGGGGCTCGCCATTCAACTGCGCATCCCCGCTCAGCACATAAACAGCGCGTTCCGCATGTTCGATCGGAATCAGCAGTGTGGTCGCGGTCTGCATCTTCACTTCGGCGTACAGCGTAGGAGAAAGCACCGGTACCGGTGATTCCAGGCAAAAGCCTGACCCGGCGATCATCCGAATCTGCACGCCAAGGTTATCGCTGACCGGCAGGGTTGCCGCCGGGTGATGGCTGTAGTGTCCCGGGCCATGCTCGTGATCCTTGGGCGAGGCCAGCCAGATCTGCAAGCCGTGCATGCTGAAGCTTTGTTCCCACAGCGCCTGCGGCGTACGTTCGACGTGGGCAATCGCACTGCCGGCGGTCATCCAGCTGACATCGCCGGCGCTGACCACCTGATCGGAGCCGAGGCTGTCCTTGTGCTGGATCTGTCCTTCGAACAGGTAGGTCAGGGTCGACAGGCCGATGTGCGGATGCTGGCGGATGTTCATGCCTTTTCCCGCCGGATAAACCGTCTCGAGCATGTGGTCGAAAAACACGAACGGCCCGACGCTGCGGCATTTGGCTGACGGTAGCGGGCGCAGGATCGGCTGGCCTTCGACGTCTTCGGCGCGCGGGCGGATGATCAGGGGTTGCGTATCCATGGTGGATTCCAGGCTGAGCGGGTGATGCCAGAAGCATAACCCGCCGCTGGCTAGAGGGTGATTACTGGCTGTCGAAGCCTTGTGGGGCGTGGGTTTCGATGCTGACGTCGGTGCTGGTCATCAGTTTGTGGATCGGGCAACGATCGGCGACGCGCAACAGTTCTTCACGCTGGGCATCGGTGAGAACACCCTTGAGGGTAAGCGTCACGTGCAGCACGTATTTGCCTTTCTGCTCTTCGCTGTTGTCGCGTTTGACCTCGACACCGACGCCGGTCAGCGGGATGTCTTTCTTCTTCGCGTACATCTTCAGGGTCAGGGCCTTGCAGGCACCAAGCGCGGCGTCGAAGTAGTCGTGCGGTTCGGGGGCCGAGCCTTCGCCGCCGGCAGACTTCGGTACATCGGCAAACAATTCGTGGTCATCAATCTGTACGGTGTGACGAAAACCTTCGGCGGAGACGGTATTGACGGTAACGGTCATGGCAACCTCACTGGCAGTAGGAAAAAGTCGTTCGATCAAAAAAGACCTTGCAGTTATAGAGCATTCCTACAGAGCCGCGTTCCACTTTCCTGCAGGATGAACCCTTGTCATCGGATCAAGGTCTAGGCTATGCCTACCTGCCGGAGATTACTTGTGTCCTTGTTTCGTTTGAGTCTTGCCTGCCTGCTGGCATTTGCCGGTAGCGCCAGCGCCCGCGATTACACCTACAGCGATGCGCACCTGCATTACGTGGATTTTTTCCAGGAAACCGCCGGCATGGCGAAATTGCTCACGGCCATGCAGGACAATTCCATCGACCATGTGATGATTTCCGGGATTCCCGTGGCGAAGAAATGGCATGAGGACGAACCCAAGCGTCCGCGCTATTACGCCGGCGATGACGCTGATGCCTACTGGTACAGCGCCACCGACGTGATCGTTGCCGATGCCGTGCAAAAGCTGACTGCGGAGCAGCGTCAGCACTTCCATCCGTTCCTCTCGGGCTTTAACCCCAATGACAAGAACTCCGCCGCGCATATTCAACGCATGCTCGACCTCTATCCGGGGCTGTGGCAGGGCATTGGCGAAGTGTTCACCCGCCATGATGATCTGACCGCGCTGACCGCCGGCGACACGCCACGGGCCAATAACGAAGCGATGACCCGCATCTATCACCTGGCCGCCGAAAACGATCTGCCGGTGATGCTGCATTCCAACATCACCTCCAAGCGTGAGAAGAATCCGCTGTACCTGAAGGAAATCGAAGAACCCCTGCGTAA
Organism: Pseudomonas sp. NPDC087803; assembly: GCF_044742995.1. NCBI lineage: Bacteria > Pseudomonadati > Pseudomonadota > Gammaproteobacteria > Pseudomonadales > Pseudomonadaceae > Pseudomonas > Pseudomonas sp. NPDC087803. Next base: position 41,396 of record NZ_JBIUVO010000034.1, on the reverse strand, counting down.
TCACCCGCACACGCGGTTCATCTGGGCTCACGCCGGCACCAGTGCGGAAATCCATCGGCACCAGACGCAGCTGAAGTTCCTCCTGCCGACGGTGAGCCGGATGCTTGAGGCTTATCCGAATCTGTTCATTGATCTGTCGTGGAGCATGCTCACGCCGTATCTGCTGGACGAGCAGGGCAAGCCGCGAGCGGAATGGCTGGCATTGGTCGAGAAATACCCTGAGCGCTTCATGGTTGGTTCGGATGTTGTAGGCCGATTCAACAAGCTCGGTAAGGAAATGCACAGTTTCACGCCGTTCCTTGATGCCTTGCCTGAAGACGTGGCGCGTAAAGTCGCCCGGGATAACTTCCTGGCGATATTGCCGCGAACAGCGGCAAAGTCCGGGAAAACGGCGCTGAATCGTTAATGCCGAGGGTTCGAAGTATCAAGGCCATTTGATATCACGTTTTCGTCTTACGCAAATTTGCGCCGGGCCGATACCTTCTAAAGCAACCAGCTGCAGGGTTGATGCAGCGCTTTTGGAAGGAACCAGAGTCATGAGCATCCGTAGTCTGAATATCGCGCCGCGTGCCGGCCTGGGTTTTGGTGTGTTGGCGTTGATGGTGTTTGCCCTGGGGGCATTCGCCCTGCTGCAAATGTCGAACATGCGCGCCCAGTCTGATGAGGTCGATAACAACTGGCTGCCGAGCGTGATGGCGGTCGGCGAGATGAGTCAGGACATGCTGCGCCTGCGGGCGCTGACCATGCGCCTGTTGCTCAATCGTGATCCGCAGGCGCTGGAGCAGAACGTCAACAAGCTCAATGAGCTGCGTGGCGTGCTGAGCGAGGCGCAGCAGCGCTACGACGTTCTGATCGTATTGCCCGAGGAGCGAAAACTGTTCGACCGCTTCAAGCTCGCCGAGCACAAGTACCTGGAGTTTCAGGCGCAGGTCATGCAGTTGTCGGCGCAGAATCGCGTTGAGGAGGCTGCAGCGATCCTCAACGGGCAGATGAGCCCGTTGGCCGACGACATGGCGGTGACTCTCAAAGAACTGGTCGAGCTGAACAAACACAACGCGAATCTCGCCACCGAAGCCGCGCGACTGGTGTTTATCAATTCGCGCGTGTGGGTCGGGGTGATGATTGGCGTTACCGCGCTGATCACCATCGCTCTGGCGTTGCTGCTGACCCGCAGCATCGTCCTGCCGCTGGCGCAGTCGCTGGGCGTGGCGGAAGTGGTGGCCGGTGGCGATCTGACCGGCGATATCAGTATTTCCGGCAAGGACGAACCGGCGCGACTGCTGCAGGCGTTGAAGAGCATGCAGCACAACCTGCGCGACACCATCCGGCAGATTTCCGAGTCGTCCAGCCAGTTGGCCTCGGCCTCGGAAGAACTCAGTTGCGTCACCGAAGACGCCACGCGCGGGTTGCATCAGCAAAGTCTGGAGATCGAGCAGGCGGCGACGGCGGTCAATCAGATGACTGCCGCCGTGGAAGAGGTGGCGAGCAATGCAGTGGCGACTTCCGAGGCGTCGCGCGAGTCTGATCGCATTGCCCAGCATGGGCGCGAGCAGGTCCGGCAGACAGTGACTTCAATCCAGTCGCTGGCCGAGGATGTCGGCTCCAACGCGGCGCAGGTGGAGGATCTGGCGCAGAAGGTTCATGGCATCAGCAAGGTGCTCGACGTGATTCGCTCGATTGCCGAGCAGACCAATCTGCTGGCGTTGAATGCGGCGATCGAGGCGGCGCGGGCGGGCGACGCCGGTCGCGGCTTCGCAGTGGTGGCGGATGAAGTGCGGGCGTTGGCGCATCGCACCCAGCAATCGACCCAGGAAATCGAGCAGATGATCGGTGGTATTCAGCAGGGCACCGATTCGGCGGTGGGTTCGATGCAGCAGAGCAGCATTCGTGCGAATTCGACGCTTGAACTGGCCAAGGCTGCGGGCGTGGCGCTGGAGGAAATTGCTTCGGCGTTCACCTTGATCAATGAGCGCAATCTGGTGATCGCCAGTGCCTCGGAGGAGCAGGCGGCAGTCGCTCGTGAGGTGGACCGCAATCTGATGAACATTCGTGACTTGGCGACGCAGACCTCGGCCGGGGCGAATCAGACCAGTGCGGCGAGCCAGGAGTTGTCGCGGCTGGCGGTGGATTTGAACAATATGGTGGCCAGGTTTTCGGTCTGAACCGGTTCCTGTTGGAGCTGCGGCACGCTGCGATCTGTTGATTCTGCTTCAAGATCAAAAGATCGCAGCGTGCCGCAGCTCCTACAGGGGGGGGAGAAATCGCAGGCACAAAAAAGCCCCGCATCTGCGGGGCTTTTCGGTGTAGCGGCGGATTAGCTGCCTTTGACAGCCTTGCCGTTGACGGTGCCGTCGAGGAGCATGATGTTGTACTCCTTGCCGTCGGTTTCAACCTGTTGCAGGCGGACCAGCAGGTAATCCCAGTCCTTGGCGAACCACAGCACGGTGGTGCGCTTGCTTTGTGTCGGGTCGCGTACGCGCTCGACCTTGATCGCATCGATCTTGCCGGCCTTGGTTTCGACTTTCTCGGCACCCAGGACACGGAAGTCGTAAGTGTCGACATCGCTGCCATCGACCACTTGATAGCTCATGGTCTTTTTGCCGGCGGCGAGGTCATGCTGAAGGGCCAACTGGTAGGTGGATTTGTCGACCATGCCACGGTTCAGTGCAACCTTGACCGGATCACCGCGATCGGTGCCGGTGACCATCTTGGCGTTCCAGTCGAAGTCCAGATCCATTTTCTTGGTTTTGCCCAGGCCACCACGTTCGAAGTGGTAGGACTGTGGCAGCAGGGTGTCCTTGTCCAGCGTCAGGGTGCTTTCTTCGGTCAGGCTGGCGATCATCATCGACGCCTTGAAGCTGAGTTTCCAGACGCCGTTGGCTTCCTTGGTCAGGCTGCGCTCGGCGGTGCCGCTCATGGGCAACTGCTTCCAGTCGGCGGTGTAGCTGGCGGAGAACGGTTGAAGGTCTGCCGCCTGCGCGAAGGGCAGGGCTAACAGAGCGCAAGCGAAGAGCAGGGCGCGACGCATAAAATCTCCTAGTGTCGAATCAAGTGGCCGCTGGCCGCGAGTAACTGGCCATCCAGTAAAGCACCTTGCTCGCCGAGTGCCAGCCGGCCTTCGGCAAACCAGCGTACAGCCATCGGATAGATCAGGTGTTCCTGGACATGCACTCGCTGCGCAAGTGTCTGCGGCGTGTCGTGCAACTCTACCGGTATTACTGCCTGTACGACCAGTGGTCCACCATCGAGTTCCTCGGTGACGAAGTGCACGGAGCAGCCGTGCTCGGCGTCGCCGGCCTCGAGCGCGCGCTGATGCGTGTGTAACCCTTTGTATTTGGGCAGCAGCGACGGGTGGATATTGAGCAGACGACCCTGGTAGTGACGCACGAAATCAGCGCTGAGAATGCGCATGAAGCCGGCCAGCACCACGAGTTTCGGATTGAATTCGTCGATCAGTTCGATCAGGGCGGCATCGAAGGCCTCGCGACCTTCGAAGGCCTTGTGATCCAGCGAGCGGGTGGCGATACCCGCGTCGCTGGCGCGTTGCAGGCCGTAGGCGTCGGCGCGGTTGGAAATCACCGCAGCGATGCGGACCGGGCTGTCGCCGGTCCGCGTGCTGTCGATCAGAGCCTGCAAGTTACTGCCGGTGCCGGACAACAGCACCACGACATCACAGGTTGCGGACATTAATGAGCCTTAAGGTTCTGCAGATCAACCTGGGCAGCGCCTTCGGCAGCGGCAGCGATCTGGCCGATGACCCAAGGTTGCTCGCCGGCGTCACGCAGGGTGTTCAGGGCCACTTCAACGTGCTCCTGAGCCACGCAGATGACCATGCCCACGCCGCAGTTCAGTACGCGGTGCATTTCGGTTTCGTCGACGTTGCCTTTCTCTTGCAGCCAGTCGAAGACCGCCGGGCGAGTCCAGCTGGCCACGTCAACCACGGCCTGAGCGCCTTTTGGCAGAACACGCGGGATGTTGTCCAGCAGGCCGCCACCGGTGATGTGGGCCATGGCTTTGACCGCGCCGGTGTCTTTGATCAGCTTGAGCAGCGGCTTCACGTAGATGCGGGTCGGGGCCATCAGCAGGTCGGTCAGCGGTTTGCCGTCGAGCTGGATGTTTTCGATGTCGGCGCCGGACACTTCGATGATCTTGCGGATCAGCGAGTAGCCGTTGGAGTGCGGGCCGGACGATGGCAGGGCGATCAGCGCATCACCAGTGGCGACTTTCGAGCCGTCGATGATTTCGGCTTTTTCCACTACGCCGACGCAGAAGCCGGCCAGGTCGTAGTCTTCGCCTTCGTACATGCCTGGCATTTCAGCGGTTTCGCCGCCAACCAGCGAGCAACCGGACAGTTCGCAGCCGGCGCCGATGCCGGTCACAACCTGGGCAGCGGTGTCGACATTCAGCTTGCCGGTGGCGTAGTAGTCGAGGAAGAACAGTGGCTCGGCGCCGCAAACCACGAGGTCGTTGACGCACATGGCTACCAGGTCGATGCCGATGCTGTCGTGCTTGTTCAGGTTCAGCGCCAGGCGCAGCTTGGTGCCGACGCCGTCGGTGCCGGAAACCAGCACAGGCTGCTTGTAGCCGGCCGGGATTTCGCAGAGGGCGCCGAAACCGCCCAGGCCGCCCATGACTTCCGGGCGCGCAGTGCGCTTGGCGCCGCGATTTGTCGCCAAACCTGGCGCTTCCGGTCAACAGACGCTGGAAGTGCAGGGCATGA
>NZ_JBIUVO010000034.1:0-36666 GCF_044742995.1 Pseudomonas sp. NPDC087803 | reverse complement strand
AATCAAACTGCAAAAGACAACTAAATAGATGACTTCAAAAAATGCTTCACCGGCGTCGATGTCTACACCGGCGTCCTTGTAGCTCAGGGAGGGTTGCTTGCTCATGATCCAGGCCTTTAGGGGAGGGGATTCAGGGGTAACGACCGAGTTCAGCGGGAACATCGAAATCGAGGGGGCGATGGCCTCACGCGAATTTCGGGGTGCCCGGCTGTTGCCGGTCTGTGAAGGCGCGCGATTTTATCAGGCTTGAGGGGCAGCGGCCATCCTCGCGCCGACGGGCAGGGGCATAATCGGTGGAAATTTTTTGCAATTGTGCCGGGTGGCTGCCTGTATAAGGTGTGCCGATTAACCGTCTATCGTTATCACTGTGCAAAAACTTACCGCTACCGTGTGAATGTTTTGCGATGGCAGATTGTCACAGCCTTGCTTAACCGGTTCACGCGGCCTGTTCCAGCCGCTCCTGTCGACGGGAATTTTCCATGCGTTTTTGTAAATTGTGGGTTGTGGGTTGTTTGTCGTTGGTCAGCCTGGCGAGTCATGCCGAAAACCTCAAAGGTCTTTATCAAGTGCGTCAGCCGGTCAGCAGCCAGGCGCCGGAAGAGCGTGATCGCGCCACACAGGCGGCGCTCGATACGCTGGTGTTGCGCCTGACCGGTGACCCCAAGGCTCCGCAAAATCCGGGGCTGGCGGCGATTCGCAAGGACCCGCAGCAGATCATCAGTCAGTTCGGTTTCGATGCCGGGCCGCCGGAGGTGCTCAAGGTCGATTTCGATCCGGCCACCACCGAGCAGGCGCTGCGCCGGGCCGGGCTGTCATTGTGGGGGGCGAGTCGGCCGTCGATTCTGAGCTGGTGGTTGAACGATTCGACTGAAGGTTCGAGCCTGGTCGGCGACGGTCAGGCGGCGGCTGCACCATTGCGTTCTGCGGCTCAGCATCGCGGCTTGCCGCTGCGTTTGCCGCTGGCGGATCTGAGTGAACAACTGGTGGCCACCGCGCCGGTGCTCGATGGCACCGATCCCGCGCCATTGCGCGGCGCTTCGGAGCGCTACGGTGCGGATGCCTTGCTGGCGGTGCATGCCCACGAAGAGGGCGGGCAGTGGCAGGCCAAGTGGCATCTGTGGCTGGGCGATCAGAAAGAGGCCGGAAGCGTGCAAGGCGCCGATCAGGCTGCGGTGGCCGATGCGGTGATGCTGGCGGTGGCCGAGCGCTTGGCGCCGCGATTTGTCGCCAAACCTGGCGCTTCCGGTCAACAGACGCTGGAAGTGCAGGGCATGAATCTTGAGCACTACGCCACATTGCTGCGGTTACTCGAGCCGTTCGGTGTGCGTCTGCAAAGTGTCGATGCCGATCGCATTGTGTATCGGGTCAACGGCAGTGCCGATCAGTTGCGTTCGCAATTGTCGCTGGCGAAGTTGCAGGAGTTGCCGGCCGAAGCGCCAGCTCCGGTGGTCGCGCAACAGCCTGCGGTTGCAGGTGCAGCGCCGGTAGCGGCTCCGGTTCCGACACCGGCGGTGCCGTCGTTGCGGTTTCGCTGGTAAGTCTTTCCTTATATAGAAGCTGTAGGAGTGATACATGGCCGATACGCGGCGTTGGTTCTGGCTCGGTGGGGTGGTCCTGCTTTGCGCGTTTGTCTGGTTGCTGCATCCGATCCTTACGCCGTTTCTGGTGGCGCTGCTGCTGGCGTATCTGTTCGATCCGCTGGTGGATCGCCTGGAGCGGCTGGGCCTGTCCCGCACCTGGGGCGTGATCGCGGTGTTCGCCTTGTTCACCCTGATCTTCACCACATTGTTGCTGGTGCTGGTGCCGATGCTCGCCAAGCAGTTGCTGCGCTTGTACGAGCTGGCACCGCAGATGCTCGACTGGCTGCAGCACACCGCGTTGCCGTGGGCGCAATCGAAGCTGGGGTTGTCGGATGGCTTCTGGAAGTTCGACAAGGTCAAGGCGGCGATCAGCGAACACATGGGCCAGACCACCGATATCGTCGGTGTGGTACTGAGTCAGGCGACGGCCTCGAGTCTGGCGCTGATCGGCTGGCTGGCGAATCTGGTGTTGATCCCGGTGGTGAGCTTCTACCTGCTGCGCGACTGGGACGTGATGATGGCCAAGATCCGCAGCCTACTGCCGCGTGATCGTGAAGAAACCATCGTCTCGCTGGCGGGTGAATGCCACGAGGTGCTTGGCGCGTTTGTGCGCGGGCAACTGCTGGTGATGCTGGCGCTGGGCGTGATTTATGCGGCGGGCCTGATGATCGTCGGTCTGGAATTGGGCCTGTTGATCGGCCTGATCGCCGGCCTCGCGGCAATCGTGCCGTACATGGGCTTTGTAATCGGCATTGGCGCGGCGTTGATTGCCGGGCTGTTCCAGTTCGGTGGCGATCTGTATCCGATGATCGGGATCGTTGCGGTGTTCATGGTCGGCCAGGCCCTGGAAGGCATGGTGCTGACGCCGCTGCTGGTGGGCGACCGGATCGGCCTGCATCCGGTGGCGGTGATCTTTGCGATCCTGGCCGGTGGCGAGCTGTTCGGCTTTACCGGCGTCCTGCTGGCACTGCCGGTGGCGGCGGTGATCATGGTGCTGGTGCGTCACGTGCACGATTTGTACAAGGACTCGGATATCTACAGCGGGACCGATGAACCTGAGTTGTAATCCGGTCACGGGCGGCCCGGCCTCGCGCCGGGTTGGCCCATGTTTTGCGCGGGGTTCGCTAGATACCGCGCCAGAGAAACTGCCATAAAACCAGCCTGTTAACGCAAACCTTTGATTTTGCTTGGGGTCTGTCGCATTGTGCGCTCAGCTTCACGGGTATAAACTTCGCAAACTTTACACAGAGGCCACTAACGGTTCCTTGAGAACTGTTCAGTCAGCATGAAACCGATTCAGCTGCCCCTAGGTGTGCGTCTGCGTGACGACGCCACCTTCATCAACTACTACCCAGGCGCCAATGCCGCTGCACTCGGCTATGTCGAGCGCCTATGCGAAGCCGACGCCGGCTGGACCGAAAGCCTGATCTACCTGTGGGGCAAGCATGGGGTAGGGCGTACACATCTGTTGCAGGCGGCTTGCCTGCGTTTCGAGCAGATGGGTGAACCGGCGGTGTACCTGCCGCTGGCCGAGTTGATGGATCGCGGCATCGAAATCCTCGACAACCTTGAACAGTACGAACTGGTCTGCCTGGATGACTTGCAGGTGATTGCCGGCAAGGCGGACTGGGAAGAGGCGATGTTTCATCTGTTCAATCGTCTGCGTGACAGCGGTCGCCGCCTGCTGATTGCCGCTTCAACCTCGCCACGCGAATTACCAGTGAAGCTGGCCGACCTGAAATCGCGCCTGACCCTGGCGCTGATCTTCCAGATGCGCCCACTCTCCGATGAAGACAAATTGCGTGCGTTGCAATTGCGCGCTTCACGTCGCGGTCTGCACCTGACCGATGAAGTCGGACATTTTATTCTGACCCGTGGCACCCGCAGCATGAGTGCATTGTTCGACCTGCTCGAACAGCTGGATCAGGCCTCGTTGCAGGCGCAACGCAAGCTGACGATTCCGTTCCTGAAAGAAACCCTTGGTTGGTAACCAGCCCTTGAAATACGCGGCTTTCAGCGCGTTTCGACATATTTCAGGCGCCAGAAAATCCGCGTTTCCGCACCCTGTGCAGACCGCGTATCGAATGAAATGGGCTTAAGCGCTTAGATGTAAACGAGAAACCGGGAAGTCACAAAAAGATCGATTGAATTTGCAAATGAGGCCGATAGCGGGCATAGTCTCGGCTTCTTTACAACTTCAGCCACGGTCGTGCCCATGCTAAATCGCTTCGCACCCCTCGTGCCTCTCGCACTCGTCACCCTGTTGTTCGGTTGCGCTGCTCATTCTCCAGTTCAAGAGCAGTCTCAACAGGTTAAAAATTCCGCCACTGCCCAGTCTTCCGTTATTTATCAGGAAGAGCTGGACACCGAAAAAGAACTCTCGGACTTCAACAAGAAGCCGTACGAGCTCCCGGTTCTGGCCGACAGTATTCTTGAACGCGGCATGTCCCTGATCGGTACCCGTTACCGTTTTGGCGGTACCTCTGAAGCCGGCTTCGACTGCAGTGGTTTCATCGGTTACCTGTTCCGCGAAGAAGCCGGCATGAATCTGCCGCGCTCCACCCGCGAAATGATCAACGTGGATGCCCCGCTGGTCTCGCGCAGCAACCTCGAGCCAGGCGATCTGCTGTTCTTCGCCACCAATGGTCGTCGCGGTCGCGTGAGTCACGCCGGGATCTACCTGGGTGACAACCAGTTCATCCACTCCAGCAGTCGTCGCAGCGGCGGTGTTCGCATCGACAGCCTGGGTGACAGCTACTGGAGCAAGACCTTCATCGAAGCCAAGCGCGCCCTCGCGATGGCACCGACCGTGGTCACTGCCCGCAAGTAATTTCCCCGTTGTCGCCACGTCCGTGGCGACAAAAAAGCTTCCCGGCAGGGGAGTAGACTTAGACTTTACAAGGTGAAGTTAAAGTCTTACTTGAAGTTTGCCGCGTAGCCGCTAGAATCCTGTGTCTATATTGATGGCAAACCGCCTGCGTGCTGCGCAGGCGGTTTTGTTTCTGTCCATTCGGCAGAGAAAGCCGCAGCCAGATCAGGATGTTCTGCTTATGACAATGTCGGCCCGCCTCACATTGATCTTCTTCGCAGCGCTGCTCAGCGCCTGCGCCAGCCGCACTCCGCCGCCTGCGCCCGTGGTGCGCGCCCCGGTGGTATTCGGGCCCTCCCAAGCTTTTTCGCCTGCTGCCGAAGACGTGCTGTTTCGCGCGCTGGGCCTGGTCGGCACGCCTTATCGCTGGGGCGGCAACACACCAGACTCCGGGTTTGATTGCAGCGGCCTGATCGGTTTCGTCTACCGCGATGCTGCCGGTATCTCCTTGCCGCGCTCTACCCGCGAGATGATCGTGATGCAGGCGCCGAATGTCGGCAAAGAGGGTTTGCAGACCGGCGACCTGATCTTCTTCGCCACCAATGGCGGTTCGCAGGTCAGTCATGCGGGGATCTACGTCGGGGAAGGGCGCTTCGTGCATGCGCCGGCGACGGGCGGTACGGTGAAGCTGGACAGCCTGTCAAAGGCGTACTGGCAGAAGGCGTATCTGAGTGCCAAGCGGGTGTTGCAGCCGGAGCATCTGGCGCATAACCCGTAGTTCAAATAGCTCACAATCCAATGTAGGAGTGAGCCTGCTCGCGATAGCGGTTGATCAATCAACACTGATGTTGAATGTGACACCGTCATCGCGAGCAGGCTCACTCCTACAGTTGTTTTGGGATAGACCAAGTTACTTGGCGGACGATACCCGCCACACCTTGTTCCCCACATCATCCGCCACCAGCAACCCCCCTTGCTGGTCGATCACCACGCCTACCGGGCGGCCCAAAGCGTTCTCGTCCTTGTCGAGGAAACCGGTCAGCACATCCACCGGTGCTCCGTTCGGCTTGCCAGCGGCGAACGGTACGAAAATCACTTTATAGCCACTGTGCGGTTTGCGGTTCCACGAGCCGTGCTGGCCGACGAATGCGCCTTCCTTGAACTGTGCCGGCAGGCTGTTGCCTTCGGCGAACGTCAGGCCCAGCGAGGCGGTGTGCGGGCCTACGGCATAGTCCGGGGCGATGGCTTTGGCCACCAGGTCCAGATTCTGCGGTGTCACGCGCACATCCACGTGTTGACCGTAGTAGCTGAAGGGCCAGCCATAGAAGCCGCCGTCCTTGACCGAGGTGATGTAGTCCGGCACCAGGTCGCTGCCGATTTCGTCCCGCTCGTTGACCGCTGTCCACAGCGCGCCGCTGGTGGGCTCCCAGGCGAGACCGTTGGGGTTGCGAATGCCCGAGGCGAAAATCCGGTGGTTGCCGGTAGCCCGGTCCACTTCCCAGATCGCCGCGCGACCTTCCTCTTTATCCAGACCATTCTCGCCGACGTTGCTGTTCGAGCCGACGGTGACGTACAGCTTGCTGCCGTCCTTGCTGGCGATGACGTTCTTGGTCCAGTGGTGGTTCAGCGTGCCGCCCGGCAGGTCGGTGACTTTGATTGGCTGGGTCTTGATCTCGGTCGCGCCGGGTTCGTAGTGGAAGCGCAGCAGGCGATCGGTGTCAGCGACGTACAGGTCATTGCCGACCAGCGTCATGCCGAACGGCGAATTGAGGTTTTGCAGAAACACCGTGCGGGTCTCGGCCACGCCGTCGTGGTCGGCGTCGCGCAGCAGGGTGATGCGATTCGGGCTCGGCACGCCGGCGCCGGCCTTGCCCATGACTTTCTTCATCACCCAGCCACGAATGCCGCTGCTGTCGTCAGGCTTGGGCGGGGCGTTGGTTTCCGCCACCAGCACGTCACCGTTGGGCAGCACGTAAAGCCAGCGCGGGTGATCGAGGCCTTCGGCGAATGCTGCGACTTGCGTGCCGGCCGCGGCGGTCGGTTTGCCGCCCGCAGGCCAGCCGATCGCCGGGGCGATGTTCACCGTCGGGATCAGGGTTTTGTTTGGCTCGGGCAGCTTCGGTGACGGACCGGTGCCGTCGGACACTTGCAGGCTGGAGGATTCACCACAGGCGGCGAGCCCTCCGGCGAGGGCGATGACGAGAGCGAGTTGGGTTTTGCGCATTACTGATCTTCCCTATGAATGCATGCTTAATCATAGAGGAGCGCGCGCACCCGATGGTTCAACTGCTCAACCGCGGGCCTCTTTGAACAGCACGGCGATGCCCGGGTGATAGTTGCCCGCTTCGCTGTGCAACTTGCGGTAGGCGTAGGGGAAATACCAGGCCACTGCGCAGCTGTGTTCCTTTTGCAGGTCGTCGACCATGTCCTGCAACTCTTCGGGGCTGGCGCTGTGCTGGGCCTTTTGCGGGGCGACAAACAGGCAGCCGAGCTTGAGGTCGCTGGCAAAACTGATGCGTTTGGCGTCGCTGGTGATGTCCAGCAGGGCCTGGGTCAGATTCAGGTTGCTGACCCGTGGCCAGCGCTGGGTCGCTTGAAGGTAGGCGCGGTCTTCGGCGCCGGCGATGAACAGGTCGGCGCGGGCATTGCGTTCGCCTTCTTCGTTCTGCTTGCGGGTGGCGGTATCGCAGAGGGTCACCAGTTCGGCCATCCATGCCGCCGCGGAGAGCAATCCGAGATTGGCTTTCTCGTCATGCCAGTAAGGGGTGTCGTTGTCGCCGCGAATGGAGTTGTAGCGGTCGATACAGTCAAACCAGCGTTCCAGCATCGGGCGCAGGAATTCCAGGCGCGGGTTGCTGATGATCATGCCTTGCATCGTCATCATCCTTATTGTTGTGGTGTGCTTTTTCAGTCAAAAAGCATGGCTCTTTGATATCATTTGTCTCAGCGTGGCACAAGATTGGCGTCAGATAATTGATCGGCGGCAGTTATTCGCCCGACGGCCCCCTCTTTAATTGACGCTCCACCCCCAACCCTCTAACCTTCGCGGCTTGTTTCAGGTGCTCTGTGACGCGTGTCGACAGAGTGAAACAGGGAAGCCGGTGAGGGTTGTCTTCAGGCGAAGAACGATCACGATCCCGGCGCTGCCCCCGCAACGGTAAATGAGTGAAAACTGCGCATTGAGCCACTGTGTCGACCGACGCGGGAAGGCGCGCAGTCAGGCGATTCGCCGCTCATGAGCCCGGAGACCGGCCTGATCCATCCAGCGGCATCACGGTGGGCGATGCCAGGCTTTTTGCCGTCTATTCTTGTGCCTGCCCGCCGTTATCCAGCCTCAACGGAGAGCTCCCCCCATGACCGATTCCCCCGAGCGCGACGAACGCCATCTGGCGCGTATGCAGCGCAAAAAAGCCGTGATCGACGAACGCATCGCCAATTCGCCTGACGAGTGCGGCCTGGTGCTGGTGCTGACCGGCAATGGCAAAGGCAAAAGCAGCTCGGCGTTCGGCATGCTCGCCCGCGCCATGGGCCACGGTATGCAGTGCGGCGTGGTGCAGTTCATCAAGGGCCGTAACAGCACCGGCGAAGAACTGTTCTTCCGCCGCTTCCCCGAGCAAGTGCGTTTTCACGTGATGGGCGAGGGCTTTACCTGGGAAACCCAGGACCGCCAACGTGACATCGCCGCAGCCGAAGCCGCGTGGGCCGTGTCCCGCGAGCTGCTGCGCGATCCGTCGATCGGTCTGGTGGTGCTGGATGAGCTGAACATCGCGCTCAAGCACGGCTACCTCGATCTGGATCAGGTGCTCAGTGACTTGCAGGCGCGTCCGCCGATGCAGCACGTGATCGTCACCGGTCGCGCGGCGAAGCCGGAAATGATCGAGATGGGCGATACCGTCACCGAAATGGGCATGCTCAAACACGCCTTCCAGGCCGGCATCAAAGCGCAGAAAGGCGTCGAACTTTGAATCAACCACGTCACTGCCCGGCGGTATTGATCGCCGCGCCGGCCTCCGGTCAGGGCAAGACCACCGTCACCGCCGCGCTCGCGCGCTTGCACCGCAATCAGGGGCGCAAGGTGCGCGTGTTCAAGTGCGGCCCGGACTTTCTCGACCCGATGATTCTCGAGCGCGCCAGCGGTGCGCCGGTGTATCAACTGGACATGTGGATGGTCGGCGAGCAAGAAAGCCGCCGTCTGTTGTGGGAAGCCGCCGCCGAAGCCGATCTGATCCTGATCGAAGGCGTGATGGGCCTGTTCGACGGCACGCCGTCGAGCGCCGATCTGGCGCGGCATTTCGGTGTGCCGGTGCTCGGCGTGATTGACGGCACCGCCATGGCCCAGACCTTCGGCGCATTGGCGTTGGGGCTGGCGCGCTATCAGCCGGACCTGCCGTTTGCCGGCGTCCTCGCCAACCGGGTCGGCACCCTGCGTCATGCGCAATTGCTCGAAGGCAGCCTCACCGAAGGTTTGCGCTGGTACGGCGCATTGTCCCGGGAAACCGGGATCGAGTTGCCGAGCCGCCATCTCGGTCTGGTGCAGGCGAGCGAACTGAATGACCTCGACCTGCGCCTCGACGCCGCCGCCGAAGCCTTGGCCAGCAGTTGCCAGGTAGCGCTGCCACCGGCCGTGGCATTCGCCGCGCCTGAAATGATCCCTGCTGAACCGCTGCTCGATGGCGTGCGCATCGCCGTCGCTCGCGATGAGGCTTTTGCCTTCACCTATGGCGCCAGTCTCGATCTGCTGCGGGCGATGGGCGCCGAGTTGAGTTTCTTTTCGCCGATCCGCGATACGCAATTACCCGAGGCCGACAGTCTGTATCTGCCCGGTGGTTACCCGGAATTGCACCATGTCGCGCTGGCGCAAAACACTCCGATGCTCGACGCGATCCGTGCGCACCACGCCGCCGGCAAACCATTGCTCGCCGAGTGCGGCGGGATGCTCTATCTGCTCGACGCGTTGACCGACGTTGACGGCGCCCGCGCCGAATTGGTCGGGCTGCTGCGCGGTGAGGCGGTGATGCAAAAACGTCTGGCGGCACTGGCACTGCAAGCGGTGGATTTGCCAGAGGGCTCGCTGCGCGGTCACACCTATCACCATTCCCTGACCAGCACCGAGCTGACACCGATTGCCCGAGGCCTGAGCCCGAATGGCGGGCGCGGGGCGGAGGCGGTTTATCGGCAAGGGCGGATGACGGCGTCGTATGTGCATTTTTACTTTCCGTCGAATCCGACGGCGATTGCCGCATTGTTTGCGCCAGATCTCAAGACCGCCATCGCTGGCAAGCCAGCTCCCACAGTGGCCGGTGTCATGCCTGAAGAAACGCGATCCCCTGTGGGAGCTGGCTTGCCAGCGATGGGGCCATGACCGACAACGCATATTCCGAGGCCGAGCGCACAGCGATCTATAAAGCCATCGCCGAACGCCGCGACATGCGTCACTTCACCGGCGGCACGGTCGAACCGGAGCTGCTGCGCCGCCTGCTCGAAGCCGCGCATCAGGCGCCCAGCGTCGGCCTGATGCAGCCATGGCGCTTCATCCGCATCAGCGACCGCGCCTTGCGCGGGCAGATTCAGCACCTCGTCGAAGAAGAACGCGTGCGTACCGCCGAAGCCCTCGGCGAGCGCAGTGATGAGTTCATGAAGCTCAAGGTCGAAGGCATCAACGACTGCGCCGAAGTGTTGGTCGCAGCACTGATGGACGATCGCGAAAAACACATTTTCGGCCGTCGCACGCTGCCGGAAATGGACATGGCCTCGCTGTCCTGCGCGATCCAGAATCTGTGGCTGGCGTCCCGTGCCGAAGGACTGGGCATGGGCTGGGTCTCGCTGTTCGAACCGCAGGCACTGGCGGATCTGCTGCAGTTGCCGGCCGGGGCCAAGCCGCTGGCAGTGTTGTGCCTGGGGCCGGTCAAGGAATTCTATCCGGCGCCGATGCTGGTACTCGAAGGGTGGGCGCAGGCGCGTCCGCTCAATGAGTTGCTGTACGAAAATTATTGGGGAGTGAGTCAATGAGTGTGGCGTTGTTGAGTGTCGCCGCGGTCGCGCTGGATGCGCTGCTGGGTGAACCGAAACGCTGGCATCCGCTGGTGGCGTTCGGCAATTTTGCCGGGCGCATCGAGCGCCGTTTCAATGCGGGCGGGCGTGGCTGGCGCAGTCACGGGGTCACTGCGTGGGTGATCGCGGTGCTGCCGCTGACCTTGCTCGCCACCGCGTTTTCCTGGGCACCGTACGTGGGCTGGATCGTCGAGATTCTGGCGCTGTATTGCGCCCTCGGCATGCGCAGCCTCGGTGAGCATGTCGCGCCGGTAGCCGCCGCCTTGCGCGCGGATGATTTGGAAGAAGCGCGCAAGCGTGTCGGCTATCTGGTCAGTCGCCAGACCAGCGAACTGGACAGCACCGCCGTCGCCCGTGCCGCCACCGAATCGGTGCTGGAAAACGGCAGTGACGCGGTGTTCGCCGCGCTGTTCTGGTTTGTCGTGGCCGGTGCGCCGGGCGTGGTCCTCTATCGCCTGAGCAATACGCTCGACGCGATGTGGGGCTATCGCAACGAACGCTTCGAGCGCTTCGGCTGGTGCGCGGCAAAAATCGACGACGTGCTCAACTACATTCCGGCCCGGCTGGTGGCGCTGACCTACGCGCTGCTGGGCAACACCCGGCTCGCCTGGAAGTGCTGGCGCAATCAGGGGCCGCAATGGGACAGCCCTAACGCCGGTCCGGTGATGGCGGCCGGCGCCGGTGCGTTGGGCGTCGAACTGGGCGGGCCGGCGATCTATCACGGCGAACTGCATGAGCGTCCACAACTGGGCGAAGGTCCGCCGGCGGATGCCGATTCGATTGATCGCGGCTGGCAATTGGTCCAGCGCGGGGTATGGTTATGGCTGCTGATTCTCTGCGTGGGGGCTGAATTCTATGCTTGAGCACGGTGGCCGGCTGCGCAAGGCTGCACTCGATTACGGAATTGCCGAGGCTGACTGGCTCGACTTGTCCAGCGGCCTCGCGCCGTGGCCGTTTGCGCTGCCGGAAATTCCGTTGCGCGCCTGGGCACGCTTGCCGGAAACCGACGACGGGCTGGAGCAGGCCGCGTGCGATTACTACGGCGCCCCGCAGGTGCTGCCGGTGGCCGGTTCGCAAATGGCGATCCAGTTGCTGCCGCGTCTGCGCCGCGCTGGCAAGGTCGGTGTGTTGTCGCCGTGTTATGCCGAGCACGCCGAAGCCTGGCGGCGCAGTGGTTACATCGTGCGCGAAGTGCTGGAGCAGGAAGTCGAGTTCTTTCTCGACAGCCTCGACGTGCTGGTGGTGGTTAATCCGAACAACCCCACCGGCCTGAGCCTGACCCCGGCGCGGCTGCTCGACTGGCACGCGCGGCTGGCTCAGCGAGGCGGCTGGCTGGTGGTCGATGAAGCGTTCATGGACAACACGCCGCAGCTGAGTCTGGCATCGCATACCCATCAAGTCGGCCTGATTGTGTTGCGTTCGTTCGGCAAGTTTTTCGGTCTGGCCGGGGTGCGTCTGGGCTTTGTATTGGCTGAGCGCAAGTTGCTCAGATTGCTCGCGGAGCAGGTGGGGCCATGGGCGGTCAGCGGGCCGACACGGGTACTTGGTCAGGCCTGTCTGCAAGACACCGAAGCGCACACCCGGCAACGCATTCGCAGCGATGAGGCCAGTGAACGTCTGGCGCTGCTGCTGGAGCGCTACGGCTTCAAACCCCACGGCGGTTGCGCGTTATTTCAGTGGCTGATCACCGAGCACGCGGCGGCGCTGCACGAGTTCATGGCCCGACGCGGAATCCTCCTGCGCATCTTCGTTCACAACAGCAGTCTGCGTTTCGGTCTGCCCGCCAACGCCGCTGAAGAAGCGCGTCTCGAACAGGCGCTGCAAGCCTTTGCCAAGGAATCGAAATGACCACGCTGATGGTGCAAGGCACCACGTCCGACGCCGGTAAAAGCACGCTGGTGACGGCGCTGTGCCGCTGGGCCACCCGTCAGGGCGTGGCGGTGGTGCCGTTCAAACCGCAGAACATGGCGCTCAACAGCGCGGTGACCGCCGACGGCGGCGAGATCGGCCGGGCGCAGGCGGTGCAGGCGCAAGCCGCGCATCTCGAACCGCACACCGACATGAACCCGGTGCTGCTCAAGCCCAACAGCGACACCGGCGCGCAGGTGATCATCCATGGCCGCGCGGTCACCAGCATGAACGCGGTGGCCTATCACGACTACAAAGCCATCGCCATGCAAGCGGTACTGGCTTCGCACCAACGGCTCAGCGCGGCGTATCCGCTGGTAATGGTCGAAGGCGCCGGCTCGCCGGCCGAGATCAATCTGCGTGCCGGTGACATCGCCAACATGGGCTTTGCCGAAGCGGTAGATTGTCCGGTGCTGCTGATTGCCGACATCAATCGCGGCGGCGTTTTCGCGCATCTGGTCGGCACGCTGGAGTTGCTGTCGCCGAGTGAGCAGGCGCGGGTCAAGGGCTTCATCATCAACCGTTTTCGCGGTGACATCGCCTTGCTGCAACCGGGCCTCGACTGGCTGCAACAGCGCACCGGCAAACCGGTGGTCGGCGTGTTGCCGTACGTGATGGACCTGCATCTGGAGGCCGAGGACGGCATCGACCAGCGCCAGACCGACAAGGCCGAGCAGGTGCTGAAAGTGATGGTGCCGGTGCTGCCGCGCATCAGCAATCACACTGATTTTGATCCGCTGCGTTTGCATCCGCAGGTCGATCTGCAATTCATCGGCCCGGGGCAGGCGATTCCTGGCGCCGACCTGATCATCCTGCCCGGCTCGAAAAGCGTGCGCAGCGACCTCGCGTATCTGCGTGCCAATGGCTGGGACACGGCGATCAATCGGCACCTGCGCTATGGCGGCAAGTTGCTGGGAATCTGCGGCGGTCTGCAAATGCTCGGTGAGCAGGTGCACGATCCGCTGGGGCTGGAAGGCGCTCCGGGTTCCAGTGCCGGCCTCGGTTTGCTGGCGTTCGAAACCACGCTGGAAGCCGAGAAGCAATTGTGCAATGTGCGCGGACGTCTGGCGCTGGAAAACGCCGCGGTCAGTGGCTATGAAATCCATGCGGGCGTGACGGTAGGGCCGGCGCTGGAGAATGCGGCGGTGCATCTGGATGACGGCCGTTGCGATGGCGCGCAGAGTCTCGACGGGCAGGTGTTCGGCACCTATCTGCACGGCTTGTTCGAATCGCCGCAAGCCAGCGCCGCGATGCTGCGCTGGGCGGGGTTGAGCGATGTGCAGGAGGTGGATTACCACGGCTTGCGCGAGCGCGATATCGAGCGACTGGCGGATCTGGTGGAGAAGCATCTGGATACTTCGTTGTTGCGTGAACTCTGCGGGATTTGAGCGGCCTGTCCAGGCCCCATCGCTGGCAAGCCAGCTCCCACAGGATTCGATGTCGGATACATATTTTGTGAACACAGCTGAACCCTGTGGGAGCGGGCTTGCCCGCGATGAGGCCGGTGATCTC
The DNA here is from genome assembly GCF_044742995.1 of Pseudomonas sp. NPDC087803. Taxonomy (NCBI): domain Bacteria; kingdom Pseudomonadati; phylum Pseudomonadota; class Gammaproteobacteria; order Pseudomonadales; family Pseudomonadaceae; genus Pseudomonas; species Pseudomonas sp. NPDC087803. The sequence continues at coordinate 22,806 of NZ_JBIUVO010000034.1, read as the reverse complement.
ACTAAACCTTTTCTGGATAAAAAAATGCTCCAACTGATCCTCGGCGGCGCCCGCTCCGGCAAAAGTCGCCTGGCGGAAAAACTCGCCAGCGCCAGCCATCTGGCCGTCACTTACATCGCCACCAGCCAGCCGCTGGATGGCGAGATGAACGAACGGGTCGCCCATCACCGCGCCCGGCGTCCGGCCGAATGGGCGCTGATCGAAGAACCGCTGGAGCTGGCCCGCGTCCTGCGTGAAAACGCCAGCGCCGAGCGTTGCCTGTTGGTGGATTGCCTGACCCTGTGGCTGACCAATCTGCTGATGCTCGATGACGCCGCGCGGCTCGCCGTCGAGCGCGAAGCCCTGCTGGACTGCCTGGCGTCATTGCCGGGGGAAATCATTTTTGTCAGCAACGAGACCGGAATGGGTGTCGTGCCGCTGGGCGAATTGACTCGCCGCTACGTCGATGAAGCCGGTTGGCTGCATCAAGCTCTGGCCGAGCGTTGTCAGCGAGTCGTCCTGACCGTCGCCGGCCTGCCCCTGACCCTGAAAGGACCTGCGTTATGACTCAAGCGTGGTGGTTGAACCCGTGCCAATCGGTGAATGCCGAGATCGTTGAACAAGCGGCGGCGCGCCAACAACAACTGACCAAACCGGCCGGCTCCCTCGGTCGCCTCGAAAGCGTGGCGGTGCAACTCGCCGGATTGCAGGGGCAGATCAAGCCGACGCTCGACCAAGTCTGGATCGCGATTTTTGCCGGTGATCATGGCGTGGTCGCGGAAGGCGTTTCGGCGTTCCCGCAGGAAGTCACCGGGCAGATGTTGCTCAACTTCGTCAGTGGCGGTGCGGCGATCAGCGTGCTGGCGCGCCAGCTCGATGCGCAACTGGAAGTGGTCGATCTGGGCACCGTGACACCGTCGTTGAATCTGCCGGGCGTGCGCCATCTGCACATCGGCCCGGGCACGGCGAATTTCGTCAAAGGCGCGGCGATGACCCGGGCGCAGGGCGAACTCGCCTTGCAGGCCGGTCGTGACAGCGTGCTGCGAGCGAAAGCGGCCGGCGCGCAGTTGTTCATCGGCGGCGAAATGGGCATCGGCAACACCACTGCCGCCAGCGCGCTGGCCTGCGCTTTGCTCGACTGCCCGGTGGCGCACCTGACCGGTCCCGGCACCGGATTGAATGCCGAAGGCGTCAGCCATAAAGCGCAAGTGATCGAGCGCGCACTGGCGCTGCACGCGGCGCAACGTGGCGATGCGCTGCAAACCCTGTTCAACCTCGGCGGTTTTGAAATCGCCGCATTGGTCGGCGCGTACCTGGCCTGTGCGCAGGAAGGCGTTGCGGTGCTGGTCGACGGCTTTATCTGCACGGTCGCCGCGTTGGTGGCGGTGCGGCTGAATCCGGCTTGCCGCGAATGGCTGCTGTTCGGCCATCGTGGCGCCGAGCCGGGCCATCGTCACGTGCTGGAAACCCTCAACGCCGAACCGCTGCTGGAGCTTGGCTTGCGTCTGGGCGAGGGTAGCGGGGCGGCGTTGGCCGTGCCGTTGTTGCGTCTGGCCTGCGACCTGCACGGGCAGATGGCGACGTTCGCCGAAGCCGCGGTGGCGGATCGTCCGGCATGACGCTGCGCCTAGACCTGCTACGCCACGGCGAGACTGAACTGGGCGGCGGTTTGCGCGGCAGCCTCGATGATGCGCTCACCGAAAAGGGCTGGGCGCAGATGCGTGCCGCCGTGGTGGCGGGCGGGCCGTGGGATCGGTTGGTCAGTTCGCCGCTGCAGCGTTGTGCACGGTTTGCCGCCGAACTGGGCGAGCAACTGAATCTGCCGGTTCATTTGGACAAGGATCTGCAAGAACTGCATTTCGGTGCCTGGGAAGGGCAGAGCGCGGCGGCGCTGATGGAGACCGATGCCGAGGCGCTGGGGCTGTTCTGGGCCGATCCGTATGCGTTCACGCCGCCGCAGGGTGAGCCAGTCAGTAAGTTTGCTGAGCGTGTGCTGGGGGCGGTGGCGCGGTTGCATCAGGCCTATGCCGGCGAACGCGTGTTGCTGATCAGTCATGGCGGCGTGATGCGCCTGCTGCTGGCGCAGGCGCGTGGTTTGCCGCGAGAGCAGTTGCTCAATGTCGAAGTCGCGCATGCTGCGCTGTTCGCGCTCAGCGTCGAAGCCGATGGCGCACTGAAGGAAGGTCACTGAGATGCTGCCACTGTGGATCGCCCTGCAATTTCTCAGCAGCCTGCCGATTCGTCTGCCGGGGATGCCGCAGCCGCAACAGCTCGGGCGTTCGCTGTTGTTTTATCCGCTGGTGGGGCTGCTCTTCGGGGTGATCCTCTGGGTGTTGAACCTGGCATTGAGCGGCGCGCCATTGCTGCTGCATGCGGCGCTGTTGCTGACGCTGTGGGTGCTGCTCAGCGGGGCGCTGCACCTCGATGGTTTGGCTGACAGCGCCGACGCCTGGCTCGGTGGCTTCGGTGATCGCGAACGCACGCTGACAATCATGAAGGATCCGCGCAGCGGGCCGATTGCGGTGGTGACGCTGGTGTTGGTGTTGCTGCTGAAGTTCTGCGCGTTGCTGGCGCTGATCGAGCAGGGGCAGGCGCTGATGTTGCTCATTGTGCCGCTGCTCGGGCGTGCGGCGTTGCTGGGGCTGTTTCTGACCACGCCATATGTGCGGGCGGGAGGGTTGGGGCAAGCGTTGGCTGATCATTTGCCGCGCCGGGCCGGTTGGTGGGTGCTAGGGGTAAGTGCGCTGGCCTGCTTGCTGATAGCCGGGGTGAAAGCGATCGTTGCGCTGGTTGTCGCGTTCGTTGGGTTTGTCTGGCTGCGGCACGTGATGATGCGGCGGTTGGGCGGGACTACGGGCGATACGGCGGGGGCGTTGCTGGAGTTGCTGGAGATGGCGGTGCTGGTTGGAGTGGTGTTGGTCTGAGATATTTGTGTTGCCTGTTCTGGCTTCATCGCGAGCAGGCTCACTCCTACAGGGGAATGCGGTCAATTTGTGGGAGCGAGCCTACTCGCGATAGCGGTCTGTCCAGCACCGGCACTACTACTGAAAAAACACATGTAACTTGATTTAACATAGTCGCGGGTATATACACGCATCATGCTTCCTTCTCAGTGTTTGTGCACCAACCTGCGTCGCGCCGCTCGTGGCGTCAGCAGGCATTACGACGGCGCTCTCGACGGCTTCGGGATCAATGTTGCCCAGTATTCTTTGCTGTGCAACCTGCAGCGTCTGGATCAACCGAGCATCTCGGAACTGGCCGAAGCCATGGGCCTTGATCGCAGCACTCTGGGGCGCAATCTGCGGGTGCTCGAAGGTGAGGGCCTGGTGGCGCTGGCCGAGGGCGAGGACATGCGTAACCGCATCGTCCGGCTCACCGAAACCGGTGCACAGCGTCTCGCGGCGGCCCTGCCGGCCTGGGAAGCGGCGCAACAGCGATTGATTGATCGCCTGGGCGCCGAGAAGCGTGAAACCTTGCTGCGACTGTTGGACGAACTGGCCTGAGGCCGGTTTTTCCGGTTTTAAGCGGGTATATACCCGCGAACGGAGAATAACAATGACATCAATGTGGCGTACGTGCGGTTGGGTGTTGCTGGGAAGTGCGCTGATTCTGGCGTTGTCATTGGGCGTGCGGCACGGCTTCGGTCTGTTCCTGTCGCCGATGAGTGCGCAGTTCGGCTGGGGGCGCGAAGTGTTTGCCTTCGCCATCGCCCTGCAGAACCTGATCTGGGGCCTGGCACAGCCGTTCACCGGCGCGCTGGCTGACCGCTTCGGTGCGGCGAAAGTGGTGCTGGTCGGCGGCGTGCTGTATGCCGTGGGTCTGGTGTGCATGGGCTTGTCCGATTCGGCGCTGACCCTGTCGCTGAGTGCGGGTCTGTTGATCGGTATCGGCCTCTCCGGCACCTCGTTCTCGGTGATTCTCGGCGTGGTCGGGCGTGCCGTGCCGCCGGAAAAACGCAGCATGGGTATGGGCATCGCCAGTGCCGCCGGTTCGTTCGGCCAATTCGCGATGTTGCCAGGCACGCTGGGCTTGATTGGCTGGCTCGGCTGGTCGGCGGCGCTGCTGGTGCTTGGCCTGCTGGTGGCGCTGATCGTGCCGCTGGTGAGCATGCTCAAGGACAAGCCGCTGCCGGTGCTGGGGCATGAGCAGAGCTTGTCCGAAGCATTGCGCGAAGCCTGCTCGCACTCGGGGTTCTGGTTGTTGGCGTTCGGCTTTTTCGTCTGCGGCTTTCAGGTGGTGTTCATCGGGGTGCATCTGCCGGCCTATCTGGTCGATCAGCATCTGCCGGCGACCGTCGGCACCACGGTGCTGGCGCTGATCGGTCTGTTCAACATCTTCGGCACTTACACCGCCGGCTGGCTTGGCGGGCGCATGTCCAAACCGCGCTTGCTGACGGCGTTGTACCTGTTGCGGGCGGTGGTGATCGTGCTGTTCCTGTGGCTGCCGGTGACGACGACCTCGGCGTACCTGTTCGGCATGGCCATGGGCTTCCTGTGGCTGTCGACGGTGCCATTGACCAACGGTACGGTGGCGACCTTGTTTGGCGTACGTAACCTGTCCATGCTCGGCGGTATCGTGTTCCTGTTCCATCAGCTCGGCTCGTTCCTCGGCGGCTGGCTGGGTGGGGTGGTGTATGACCGTACCGGGAGTTATGACTTGATCTGGCAAGTGGCGATTCTCTTGAGCCTGCTCGCGGCCGCGCTGAACTGGCCGGTGCGCGAGCGGCCGGTGGCGCGTCTGCAACCGGCTGTCGGTGCCGCATGAAGCGTTCCTGGCCACGAATCGCCTTCAGCGCACTCGGCGCGCTGTTGCTGGCGCTGGTGTGGTGGGGCTGGCATCAGGGCGGTCTGGCGCTGATGCAGTTGGGCATGGGCGCTTGCTTGTAGGCTTTGATGGCGAGTAACGTCGGGGTCTGATGACTGCTCAAGGATGCCCCGACATGCTCATGCGCTGGTGTACTGTACCCGCGTTGCTGATGGCGTTGACCGGACTGGCCCAGGCGGCTGATTGTCCGGAGGCGCTGCAAGGTTCGCTGCCGAAGTTGCGCGCCAAGGAATCCGTCGACCTGTGCCAGCGCTACGCCGGCAAACCGCTGGTGGTGGTCAATACCGCCAGTTTCTGTGGCTTCGCCCCGCAATTCGAAGGGCTCGAAGCGCTCAATCAGCACTACAAGGCGCAAGGCCTGGAAATGCTCGGCGTGCCGTCCAATGACTTCAAGCAGGAGTCCAAGGACAGCGCCGAGACCGCCAAGGTCTGCTACGCCAACTACGGCGTGACTTTCACCATGACCGAGCCGCAGAAAGTCCGTGGCGACGATGCTACCCACTTGTTCAAGGTGCTGGCCGAGCAGAGCAGCGCGCCGAAGTGGAATTTCTACAAGTACGTGATTGATCGGCAGGGCAAGGTGATCGCGAATTTCTCCAGCCTGACCAAGCCCGATGATCCGGAGTTCATTGCGGCGGTAGAGAAGGCTATCGCCTCAAAACCCGTCAACCCATAACACGCGCTTTTTGTGGGAGCGGGCTTGCTCGCGAAGGCTGCGGATCATTCAGCACTTGTTCTGTATGTCAGACCGCATTCGCGAGCAAGCCCGCTCCCACATTTGATTGTGGTGTTTGAACAGGCACAAAAAAGCCCCGCTTTCTGTAGAGAGAGCGGGGCTTTTCAATGGGCGAGGGATTAGCCTCGCCGTGCAGCATCAGAAGCGGTAGGTCGCGCCGACACCGAAACCGTTTGCCGAGTTTTCATACTTGGCGTCGTAGGTCTGGCCACGATCGTTTTCGTTGTGGATCTTGACCGACTCTTCCTTCAGGTACGAGTAAGCCACGTCGATGGTCAGGTCTTCGGTCGGGCTCCAGCCAGCACCGATGCTGAAGATCGTACGGTCGCCGGTAGGGATACGTGGCGAACGGTCGACGTTGTTGGTCGGCGACTGGTCGAAGGTCAGGCCGGTACGCAGTACCCATTCCTTGTTCAGCTGGTACGAAGTACCCACGGCGTAAGCCCAGGAGTCGTGCCAGTTCTGGTCTTCGGTGATCTCGCCGAACTGACCGGCCAGCAGAGGCTGGACGCCGGAGTTTTCAACGGTGATCTTCTTCAGCTGGCTCCAGCGGGTCCAGGTCGAACCGGCATAGACGTTCCAGCGGTCGTTGATCGCCTGAGTAACCGAGAAGTCCACGGACTCAGGTGTAGTGATCTTCAGCGAAGCGTCGTACTTCTGCTCGGCGCCCAGGCCGACTGCGCCCAGCACACCGTAGTTGACCTTGGTGTTGCCTTCGAGCTTGTAGTCGACTTTCGAGTGATAGGTCAGGCCCAGACGGGTTGTGTCGGTGGCCTGAACCAGTACGCCGATGTTGTAGCCCAGCGCGGTATCGTCACCCTTGATCTTGACCTTGCCGTCCGGCGCAGCCTGGGTAATCGACAGGTTGGATTCCAGCGTGCCGTCGATGCGGTTGATGGTCGGACCGAAACCGATCGACACCACGTCGTTGAACTTGTAGCTGACAGTCGGCTGGAAGGTGATGACTTGTACTTCGGACTTGCTGCCGAAGTAACGGCCGGCAAAGCCTTTTTCGTAGTCGGTAATCAGGCCGAACGGCACATATACGCCGAGGCCGAATGCCCAGTGATCATCAATCGGTTTGACGTAGAAGCCCATAGGTACGGAGGTGAAGGGCACCATGTCGCCTTTGTTGCTGCCGCCGTTGGGGCTGGAGCTGGCGTCGCTGATATCGGTCTTGGCATCGAGGAATGCAACACCGCCAGTGACTTGTTCGCGCGTGATGCGCGACATGCCGGCAGGGTTGCCATAAACAGTGCTTGCGTCGTCGGCAGAAGAGGATCGCCCAGCGTAACCAGTGCCCATCCCGCTGATGCTGTGTTCGTTGATGGCAAAGCCAGCTGCGAAGATCTGGGTGGATGCCATGGTAACGGCGAGGCTAAGGGTGGTTTTGAGCATTACTTTTTTCATTATTAGAACTCCTGGTGATCACCGGGGCGAAAATTACCAACATTTTCGTCCCAGCGCTATAGTCCCTATGGCTTGAGTTAGAGCGGTTTTGTAGGACAATCCGACCAGATTCGCGGCCTGTTGAGCGATCTTGTAAAACCGTCTGGTCAACAAGCGACCTGATTCACCGGTGAAACACAGGTTTGCCAGGCGTACGTGAAGTCGCGCAGACGTCCCTGAGGCTGGAAAGTCTGACGCCAGATACGCGCCATGCCTAACAGATCGTCGGGGTCGGGGAGGGTGGGGTGTTGTTCTTCTACCAGCAGCCAGGCGATGGCGGTGGCGTAACGCAGGTTGACGGTTAATTCCAGGTGCGGGCCGCTGAGAAAGGCATGCTGGCTGGCGAGGCCGCGCACCAGGCTGGCACGCTCCGGATCGAGCGCCAGATAGTGATCCCACAGGGCCTGGTGGCGGTGCTCGGCAATCCGGTAGAGGCCGTGGCCACGGCGGTCATGCAGGGCTGAGCCGAGGGCGGACTGGCTGGCGGCGATCCCCAGCAGCAGGGATTCGGCGGTTGCGCAGTGACGTCCCAGGTAGATCAGTGTGGGACGGATCACGTAGCGACACAGTTCGCTGGCAGCGATACCCATAATGCCCTCGATTCTTGTAATTGGGCGGCGAAACCTGAAGGGGCCTTGGCAGCGGTGGATCGACTCAGGCTCGCCGAAAGCGGATCAAGCCGCTTGAGTTGAAGTGTAGTGTCATATTCGCGACGTAAAGGCCTGTTTTTAAAATATTTCCGGCTGCGAGCCAAAAGCGTTATATCCGATGGTACTTAGGCGCGAAGGGCTAAAAGCGAAACATCGGGCAATAAAAAGCCCCGCATTGTGTGCGGGGCTTTTGCTTTTGCAGCCTTTTCGGCTCTCAGGCAACCAGGGCCTGACGGGTACGATCGATCACGGCCTGCAGCGGTTCGGCGCTGGAGTATTGATCGGGGTACAGACGCTCGCTGTGGCGGGCGATTCCGTGTTCATTGACCACGGTGAAGCTGAAGCAGCCTTTGCGAGCGGCCATGATCAGGCAGTTCATTGGGGCAAAAGCGTTGGTTAGGGTGCGAATGGCATCCTGAGTATGGATTTGAGTCGACATAGTTATTAGGTGTTCCTACAAATGACACGGATAAGACCCGTGCAGCGTTAAAACGTTCCAGTAATGTCGACCACCATTGGTCGAACAAAGAACCCGACTGGAACAAAGCAGCCAGTTTGAAGCGCTATTAAATTGGCGCGCTTGGGCTGGCAGGTAGGTACTTAGGAGGACAGGCAGCACATCAAGGGCAAAGGTTCTGGGCCCGGGGTGAAGATCCTGATCAATTTGCAGGCTGGTTCGGTCAGAGTAAGTGGTCTTCGCAACACCCTTTGCATTCATTCAAAGGCTGTGTCGGCGCAAGATTTACCTGGAAACCATCGAGGGGTCGTTCCCGCTTTTTTCGGTGAAGGGCTTCTGCAGAGAAGGTTGACCGTGGGGATGTGTTCGACCGGAATTGACTTTCAGCTTGGTACTAACGCCGCGGATAGTAACGGAACGTCCTCGGCAATGCAAACCCGGCGGCAAAAAAAAATTTCGGCCGGTGGCGCGGATCACGGGTGACAGGGCTGGCCTCTTCGCGAGCAGGCTCGCTCCCACAGGAGAACGGGTGCGATTGTGGGAGCGAGCTGCTCGCGAAGAAACCATCCGTCGCCACAAAAGCGTGCGGCTATACCTGTCGCCAACCCGCTTATCCCCAGCCCGAAGCGCAAAACGACCCGAAAAAGCGCACCGATATAACCGGGTAACAGGTACTTGTGCACATTAGTTGCGCAGACCGTAACCCGACTGTCATATCAGTCCTGACCCCGATGGCTGCCTGTATCAAAAGTTTAAGTCAATGAAAAACATCGCTTTTTTTTGTTGGTGAAAAAATCGTCAGTTTGACTGCGGGCCCCATTCCACAAGGCTTTGCGAGGGTTCGGGAGCGGTTGTCCACTGAGTTATCCACAGCTTCTGTGGATTGTCCCGAGCGCTTGCTCTAGCACGGGCGTGCCGGGTTTTTTTCGACTTTACCTGTGCGAAAAAGAGAGTAGAGTGGCGCGCCTTCCGATCTGCCCTACAGTGTTTTATGAAGTTTCGCTCAGTATCAGACTCTGTTACCTCCGAACACCCGCGTGTTACCTCTCCCAAACGATTCTCCGTGCGTGTGGCTGAATGGCTGCTCGACAGCCCGCGTCTGGGCGAAAGCCGCAATGCCAAGCACCTGGCAGGACGACTGCTCAAGCAACCGGCACGTGAAGGCGTGGTCGCGGCGCAAAGCCGGCTCGGTCAGTTGATGTGTCGCGAGTGCGGCAATGCCCGGGATCGGCGCATCGGCCAGGATCTGCTGCGCCAGGCCGCCCGCGCCGGCGACCGTCGTGCGCAACGGGAACTCGGTCTGCTCGAAGACTGAGCTGTCCAACACTCCGTACCTTGGTTAACCTTCAGGCTTTATGTGATCGGCAGGAGTGGCTATGGCTATGGACTTGACCAGCGTGTTGCTCGGTCTGGCGGGCGTGGGATTGCCGCTGCTGGCGCTGGCCTGGCAACTGCAACGGCGGGCCAGCGACCGGCAAGCCGAGGTCGCCTTGCTCGAAGAGCGCCTGGCCATGGCGCAACTGGCGCAGGACGGGCTCAACGCCCAGCTTGAGGCGAGCCGCGATGAAATCGTCGACCTCGGCCAGGCCAATGCCGCCAAACAGGCAGAGCTGGCGGCCCTGCGCCGCGAAGTCGAGCTGCTGCAGATCGAGCGCGATGACGCCCGTGACGCTTCCCACGCCTGGAACATCGAGCGCGCCAACAAAGAGGCCGAACTGCGTCGTCTCGACGCTCAGGCCGCGTCGCTCAACGCTGAGCTGCGCGAGCAGCAGGACAGCCATCAGCAGCGCCTCAACGACCTGCAAGGCTCGCGCGATGAGCTGCGGGCGCAGTTCGCTGAACTGGCCGGCAAAATTTTCGATGAGCGCGAGCAGCGTTTTGCCGAGTCAAGTCAGCAACGTCTCGGTCAGTTGCTCGATCCGCTCAAGGAACGCATCCAGTCCTTCGAAAAACGTGTGGAAGAAAGTTATCAGGCCGAAGCCCGCGAGCGCTTCTCGCTGGCCAAGGAACTGGAGCGCCTGCAAGCGCTGAACCTGCGCCTGAGCGACGAAGCGACCAACCTGACCCGCGCCCTCAAAGGCCAGAAAACCCAGGGCAACTGGGGTGAGCTGATTCTTGAGCGAGTGCTGGAACACGCCGGTCTGGAAAAGGGTCGCGAGTACCAGACCCAGGTCAACCTCAAGGGGCCGGACGGCGAGCGCTTCCAGCCGGACGTGATCATTTACCTGCCGGGCGACAAGCAGGTGGTGGTCGACTCCAAGGTCAGCCTCACGGCGTATCAGCAGTACGTCGCCGCTGAAGACGACACCCTCGGCCAGATCGCGATCAAGCAGCACGTGCTGTCACTGCGCAGTCACGTCAAAGGCCTCGCCGGCAAGGATTACAAACGTCTGGAAGGCCTGCACAGCCTTGATTTCGTCTTGCTGTTCGTGCCGATCGAAGCGGCTTTTTCCGCCGCGCTGCAAGCTGAACCGACGCTGTTTCAGGAGGCGTTCGACCGCAACATCGTGATCGTCAGCCCGACCACGTTGCTGGCGACATTGCGAGTGATCGACAGCCTGTGGAAGCAGGAGCGGCAGAGCCAGAACGCGCGGGAAATCGCCGAGCGTGCCGGCTGGCTGTACGACAAATTCGTGCTGTTCATTCAGGATCTGGACGAGGTCGGCAATCGCTTGCAACAGCTGGACAAGGCCTACAGCTCGGCGCGCAACAAACTCACGGAAGGGCGCGGCAACCTGGTCAGCCGCAGTGAACAGCTCAAATTGCTCGGCGCGCGGGCCAGCAAGAGCCTGCCGGCAGATCTGCTGGAGCGGGCGATGACCGATGTCGATGGGCTGGTCGAACTGCCAGAATAAACTCGATTCTGTGGCGAGGGAGCTTGCTCCCGCTGGGGGGGCGAAGCACCCCTTGAGTCTGAATCTCCGATTGGCCTGCTACACCGTTTCGCGACTGCTGCGCAGTCGAGCGGGAGCAAGCTCCCTCGCCACAGGGGGGCTTTTTACAACGGCACATACCGACTCAACAACGCCCGCAACGCCGCCGGTTTCACCGGTTTCGCCAGATAATCCAGCCCCGCCGCATGCACCTGCGCCACCGTCTCCGGCCGGCCATCGGCGCTGATCACCACGCCCGGCACCGGCTCTCCCAGTGTGGTGCGCAACCACGCCATCAGCTCGGTTCCGGTATCGCCGTGGTCGAGGTGATAGTCGACCAATGCCAGTTGCGGCCGTACGCCATCGTTCAACAGCGCCGCACATTCCTCGCGATTACGCGCGGTCCACACCCGACAGCCCCAGCGGGTCAACAGGCTGTTCATGCCAATCAGAATGCTGTCTTCATTGTCGATGCACAGCACCTGCGCGCCGCTGAGCAACTTGCCGTTCAACTCGACCGCCGCGTTCGCCGGCACCGACTGCGCCCGGGCCAGCGGCACGCTGACACTGAACACACTGCCGCGCCCCGGCCACGAGCGTACGCGCAGGGTATGGCCGAGCACGCGACACAAACCGTCGGCAATCGCCAGGCCCAGCCCCAGGCCCTTCTCGGCGCGGGTCTGATGGCTGTCGAGGCGTTTGAATTCCTCGAAAATCACTTGTTGCTTGTCTTCCGGAATGCCCGGCCCGCGATCCCAGACTTCCAGACACAGCTCGCCTTCACGCCGACGCACGCCCAGCAGCACAGGGCCCTTGGCATAGCGGAAGGCGTTGGTGAGGAAGTTCTGCAGAATCCGTCGCAGCAGCTTGATGTCGCTGTCGAGGCGCAAATGGCTGCCGCGCACACGGAATTTCAGGCCTTGTTCCTGAGCCAGCGCCTTGAATTCGGCGCCGAGGGTATCGAACAGCTCATTGAGCGCAAACGGCTTGCGATCGGGGTTGATCTTGCCGTTTTCCAGGCGGGAAATATCCAGCAGGTCGCTGATCAGGTCTTCTGCCGAACGCAGCGAACTGTCGAGGTGTTGCACCAGTTGCTGCGCTTCGCTGCTCAAACCGTCGTCCTGGTGGGAGAGGGCGGCGGAGAACAATCGGGCGGCGTTCAACGGCTGCATCAGGTCATGACTGACCGCAGCGAGAAAGCGGGTTTTCGACTGGTTGGCGGCCTCGGCATGGCCCTTGGCTTCGGTGAGTGCGACGTTAAGCTGCGACAGCTCCTGCGTGCGCTCGCTGACCCGTTGCTCGAGGCCTTCGTTGGCCTCGGTCAGCGCTTGCTCGGCTTCGCGGAACGCGGTGATGTCGGTGAAACTCATGACGAAACCGCCACCGGGCATCGGGTTGCCGATCAGCTCGATCACCCGGCCATTGGGGAACAGGCGCTCCGAAGTGTGCGCACGGCCCTGACGCATCCAGTGCAAGCGCCGGGCAACGTGGACTTCCGCCTCGCCGGGGCCGCACAGGCCACGTTCGGCGTTGTAGCGAATGATGTCGGCAATCGGCCGGCCGACGCTGATCAAGCCGTCCGGGTAGTTGAACAGCTCCAGATAGCGGCGGTTCCACGCCACCAGTTTCAGCGACTGGTCGACCACGCTGATGCCTTGGGTGATGTTCTCGATCGCACCTTGCAGCAAGGCGCGGTTGAATTGCAGGACTTCCGAGGCTTCGTCAGCGATACGGACGACGTCCTCCAGCTGCATTTCCCGACCTTCGATCGCAGCTTTTACTACGGCGCGTGTCGAAGAAGCGCCAAGCACACCGGCCAGCAAGCGTTCGGTGTGGGCGATCCATTCGCCATCGGCGTTCTGGTTCGGATTGAAGCCTTTGCCCTGGCGGTAGGCGAAACGAATGAAGCTCTGCCGCGCACGTTCTTCACCGACAAAGCGCGCCGCCAGTTGCAGCAAGTCATCAATCTGCACGGCGAGCATCGAACGCGCACTCGGCCGTGCGCTGATTTCCTGACCGATAAAGCGCCCCGCCTGCCAGTGTTCCGAGACCCGGGTGCGCGACAGCACCGAGACCCAGGCGAAGAGGGTGAAGTTGCCCGCCAGCGACAGCACTACGCCCTGGGTCAGCGGGGTGATCGGCAGATTCAGCGGGTTGCTGTGCAGCCACGCCAACCCCGGAAATGTGCTCAGCGACCAGCCGAGGCTGTGAGCGGCAATCGGCAGGATCAACGTGTAGAACCAGAGGAATGTGCCCGCCGCCAGACCGGCGAAAACCCCACGACGGTTGGCCTGTTTCCAGTACAGCGCGCCGAGCATTGCCGGAGCCAGTTGGGTGACGGCGGCGAAAGCGATCTGGCCGATGGTCGCCAGGCTCGCAGTGGAACCGAGCAAGCGGTAACTGACGTAGGCCAACAACAGAATCAGCACGATGCTCACGCGGCGCACCGAGAGCATCCACTGGCGGAACACTTCGAACGGGCGCTCGGCGTTGTTGCGCCGCAGCAACCACGGCAACAGCATGTCGTTGGAGACCATTGTCGACAGCGCCACGCTGGCCACGATGACCATGCCGGTGGCCGCCGATGCGCCGCCGATAAACGCCAGCAACGCCAGTGCCGGGTGGGCCTGGGCCAGCGGCAGGCTGATCACGAACGAGTCGGGCAGCACGTGGCTCGGCAGCATCATCTGCCCGGCGAGGGCGATCGGCACCACGAACAGCGCGGCCAGCGCCAGATAGGTCGGGAACACCCACTTGGCCAGGCGCAGATCCTGCGGGTCGATGTTCTCAACCACCGTGACGTGGAATTGCCGCGGCAGGCAGATGATCGCCATCATCGCCACCCCGGTCTGCACCACCATCGACGGCCAGTTAATCGTTTCCTTCCAGTATTGCTCGAGGCGCGGCGCGAGCATGGCCTGATTGAACAGGTCATCGAAACCGTCGTACAGCCCGTAGGTGACGAACGCGCCGACAGCGAGAAAGGCGAACAGTTTGACCAGCGATTCAAACGCAATTGCCAGCACCATGCCTCGGTGGTGCTCGGTGGCATCGAGGTTGCGCGTACCGAAGACGATGGTGAACAACGCCAGGACCAGCGACACGATCAGTGCGGTGTCCTGGGCGCGGGTGCCCATGGCGTCGGCACCGGCGCCGATCAGCAGGTTTACGCCGAGGACGATGCCTTTGAGTTGCAGGGCGATGTAAGGCAGCACGCCGACCAGACAGATCAGCGCCACCACCACCGCCAGCGATTGCGATTTGCCGTAGCGGGCGGCGATGAAGTCGGCAATCGAGGTGATGTTCTCTTGCTTGCTGATCATCACCATTTTCTGCAGGACCCACGGCGCGCCCAGCAACAGCAGGATCGGCCCGAGGTAGATCGGCAGGAATGACCACAGTTGTTCCGCCGCCTGACCGACCGCGCCGAAGAACGTCCAACTGGTGCAGTAAACGGCCAGCGACAGGCTGTACACCCACGCGCGCATCCGCGGCGGCAACGGCGCACTGCGACGGTCGCCGTAGAAGGCGATAGCGAACATGATGGCCATGTAGGCCAGGGCGACGGCGGCGATCAGCCCGGTGGACAACGACATGCAACACTCCCGACAGAAGACTCCCCGGCAGTCCTGCCCGGGCGGACAGTCTCGCATGAGTGCGGCGGTTAGTCAGTGTCGACCAAGGTCGTGGCGTGGCGGGGTGTCGCAGGCTTGAAATTGGGTGGTTTCTCGGATGACCGGTCAGGCCCCATCGCTGGCAAGCCAGCTCCCACAAGGATCTCCAGTGGGCACAGATTTTGTGAACATCACTGACCCTGTGGGAGCTGGCTTGCCAGCGAAAGCGTCAGTCCTGTTTCAACGCAATATCAATCAACCGATGCAGCTCAGCCACCTCCAGCGCCGCCGCCGCAAACAGAATCCGGAACACCACCGGCGCCACCACCAGATTGATCAACCGATCAACGCTCGGCGCCGGCTCGTCCGGGTGGCGCTCGATGATGGTCTGCAACTGTGCGCCAATAATCGTCACGCAGTACCCCGGTGTGGCGCTGGCCTGCACGTCGCGCATCATGTTGCGCCCCGGCTCCGAACTCATTTCGTCCAGATACTGCTCGGCCCAGGCGCGGATATCACCGCGCAGGTCACCGGTTACGGCCGGTTCGCTGTCGGGGCGCATGCGGGCGAGGGCGACGTCCGCCAGCAACGCCGTCAGATCGCCCCAGCGCCGATAGATCGTCGAGGGCGTGACCCCGGCCCGCGCAGCGATTTGCGGGACGGTCACGGTGCTGCGCTCCTGTTCTTGCAGAAGCGCGCGGACTGCCGAATGAATCGACTCTTGCACCCGGGCACTGCGGCCGCCGGGGCGTAAACCTTCTTTAATAGCCATGCGCCAGACCTTAACACAAAGAATTTGCTTTAAGCCAAAGCCGAGAGCACACTCCGCAAAAGCAAAAAATTAGCTTTTGTGGAGTGTGCCCATGACCAGCCTTGCTTCCAACCGTGGCAGCCTGATTTTTCTGGCGATCACCTTGTTGAGTTTTCTCGCCGCCTCCACGGCGCCGACCCCGCTGTATCACCTGTATCAGGACCAGTTGCACTTCTCGGCAGCGATGCTGACCCTGATTTTCGGCGTGTATGCCCTGAGTCTGCTGGCGTCGCTGCTGACCGTCGGTTCACTGTCCGATCATCTGGGGCGCAAACCGGTGATCTTCACCGCCGTGCTGCTCAATGCGCTGGCGATGCTGCTGTTCATCCATGCCGACAGCGTTGCCTGGTTGATCAGCGCCCGGGTGCTGCAAGGTTTTGCCACCGGCATGGCCACCGCTGTTTTGAGCGCGACGCTGCTCGATACGGATCGTCAGCAGGGGCCGTTGATCAACAGCGTTGCACCGTTGCTCGGCATGGCGCTGGGCAGCATGGGCTGTGGCTTGCTGGCCGAATTCGCCCCGGCGCCGTTGCAACTGACCTACTGGCTGTTGCTCGCGCTGTTTGTGTTGCAGGCGGTGTATGTCTGGCGTCTGCCGGAAAGCGTCACCCCGCAAGCCGGGGCCTGGGCGTCGCTGCGCCCGACCCTGCATGTGCCGGTTCAGGCGCGTTCGACCTTGTGGCGCGTGCTGCCGCTAAACACCGCGACCTGGGCGCTTGGCGGCTTTTTTGCCTCACTGGCGCCGTCGCTGGTGCGTACCGCTACCGGCTCGACTTCGAACCTGATCGGCGGCGCGACGGTTTCGGCGCTGACCGTGACCGGGGCGCTGATGATTTTCACCCTGCGCAATCGACCTGCGGCCCGGGCCCTGCAACTGGGCGCCAGTCTGCTGCCGATCGGTGTGCTGCTGATCCTGCTCGGCGTGCACAGTGCCAGTCTGACGCTGTTTTTCCTCGGCACGCTGGTCGCCGGTTGCGGCTTTGGCTCGGGGTTTCTCGGCGCTGTGCGCAGCCTGGTGCCGTTGGCCTTGCCGCATGAACGAGCGGGGCTGATGTCGGCTTACTACGCGCTGAGTTATCTGGCGTTCTGTCTGCCGGCATTGCTCGCCGGGTACTTGACCCGCAGTTATGGTTTGCTCGCCACCACCGATGGTTACGGTGCGGCATTGATCGTCCTGGCAGTCACGGCGCTGTTGCTCAGCCTGCGTCCGCAAGCGGCCAAGGCTTGTAGCGCTCCATAAGCACGGCGGTTTCGGTTAGCCTTGACCAGCCCTTCTATTCACGGATCGACAGATGAAGATTATCCGCAGCAAAACCTTCACCGCCGAGCGTGCCTGGGGCGCGCTGGACATTGCCAACATGAACGGCATCACCACGCGCCTGCACTGGACCGATCAGCCGTACAAATGGCACGTCAACGATGGCGAGGAAGTGTTCGTGGTGCTCGATGGTCAGGTGCAAATGCACTATCGCGAACAGGGCGAAGAAAAGCAGGTGCTGCTGGAGGTTGGCGATATCTTCTACGCCTCGGTCGGCACCGAGCACGTGGCGCATCCGCAAGGCGCGGCGCGGATTCTGGTGATTGAAAGCGAAGGCAGTGTCTAAATGCTTATCTGTAAAGTAGATAACAGATAGAGAAATTACCCGTTATATAGATATTCGATTCGGTTCTACCATGGGCTCAACCTCACCTGAGGACAGGAGTTCATGATGATTTGTCCCAACAGCGCCAAACCCGGCCTCAAGCCGTTCAGCCAGCTTCAGCATCCGCGTGAAGTGATCCGTCAATTCACCCCGAACTGGTTCGCCGCGACCATGGGCACCGGCGTGCTGGCCCTGGCGCTGGCGCAGTTGCCGGTGGCGATCCCCGGGTTGCACGCGGTGGCCGAAGGTTTGTGGTTGTTCAACATTCTGTTGTTCAGCCTGTTTACCTTCGCCTATGCCGCGCGTTGGGTTTTATTCTTCGATGAAGCGCGGCGGATCTTTGGCCATTCCACCGTTTCGATGTTCTTCGGCACAATTCCCATGGGCCTGGCGACCATCATCAACGGCTTTCTGCTGTTCGGCCTGCCACGCTGGGGCGAAGGCGTGATTCATCTTGCCGAGGTGCTGTGGTGGCTCGACGTGGCGATGTCGCTGGCCTGTGGCGTGTTGATCCCCTACATGATGTTTACCCGCCAGGAACACAGCATCGACCAGATGACCGCGGTCTGGCTGTTGCCGGTGGTGGCGGCGGAAGTGGCAGCAGCCAGCGGCGGTTTGCTCGCGCCGCATCTGGCCGATGCCCACGCGCAACTGGTGGTGCTGACCACCAGCTACGTGCTCTGGGCATTTTCCCTGCCGGTGGCGTTCAGCATTCTGACCATCCTTTTGCTGCGCATGGCCCTACATAAACTGCCCCACGAAAACATGGCCGCCTCAAGCTGGCTGGCCCTCGGCCCGATCGGCACCGGTGCGTTGGGCATGTTGCTGCTGGGCGCTGATGCACCGGCGATCTTCGCCGCCAACGGCTTGCCGGGTATCGGTGAAATCGCTGCGGGCCTGGGGCTGGTCGCCGGCATCACCCTGTGGGGCTTCGGTTTGTGGTGGATGTTGATGGCGCTGCTGATCACCGCGCGTTACCTGCGTGACGGCATCCCGTTCAACCTCGGCTGGTGGGGTTTCACTTTCCCGCTGGGCGTGTATTCGCTGGCGACTCTAAAACTCGCCGGCACGCTCAATCTCGGTTTTTTCAGCGTGGTCGGCTGCGTGCTGGTAAGCCTGTTGGCGGTGATGTGGCTGATTGTCGGAAAACGCACGGTGCAAGGCGCATGGCGCGGTGAGCTGTTTGTCTCACCTTGTATTGCAGGGTTGAAGAAATAACCTGAAAAGTTTAGGTAAGGTGTGGCCTGGATCACCGATCGGGATTCCAATAAGCAGATCCAGGCCATTCTCTACCGACCTCAGGGAAACACGGAAGATGAGTCACCCCTCACAGTTCAACCTGCTTCGCACCCGGCGCTTTCTGCCGTTTTTCATCACGCAGTCGCTGGGCGCGTTCAACGACAACGTGTTCAAGCAGTCGCTTATCCTCGCCATTCTCTATCGGTTGACCATCGAAGGTGATCGTTCGATCTGGGTCAACCTGTGTGCGCTGCTGTTTATCCTGCCGTTCTTTCTGTTCTCGGCGCTGGCCGGGCAGTTCGGGGAAAAATTCGCCAAGGACGCGCTGATCCGTCTGATCAAACTCGCAGAAATCGCGATCATGGCCGTAGGATCGGTCGGCTTCCTCTTCGATCACCTGTCGCTGATGCTGGTGGCACTGTTCGCCATGGGCACGCATTCGGCGCTGTTCGGGCCGGTGAAGTATTCGATTTTGCCGCAGGCGTTGCGCGAGGATGAACTGGTCGGTGGCAACGGGCTGGTGGAGATGGGCACGTTTCTGGCGATCCTTGCCGGGACCATCGGCGCCGGCGTCATTATGTCTTCGACGCACTACGCGCCACTGGTGTCGACCGCGATTGTCGGCATTGCGGTGCTGGGTTATCTCGCCAGCCGCAGCATTCCTCGCGCCGCCGCGGCGTCGCCGGAGATGCGTCTGAACTGGAACATCTTCAGCCAGTCCTGGGCCACCCTCAAACTCGGTCTGGGCCAGACGCCCGCAGTGTCGCGCTCGATTGTCGGCAACTCGTGGTTCTGGTTTGTCGGGGCGATTTATCTGACGCAGATCCCGGCTTACGCCAAGGAGTGGATGCACGGCGACGAAACCGTGGTAACGCTGATTCTAACGGTGTTCTCGGTGGGGATTGCGCTGGGTTCGATGCTTTGCGAAAAGCTCTCCGGGCGCAAGGTCGAGATCGGACTAGTGCCGTTCGGCTCATTCGGTCTGACCGTGTTCGGCCTGCTGCTGTGGTGGCATTCCGGCGGAATCCCGGAGAGTGTCACCGGCCACAGCTGGGTCGAAGTGCTGGGCTTTGCGCATACCTGGGCGGTGCTGGTCGACATTCTTGGCCTCGGCATTTTTGGCGGCTTCTATATCGTGCCGCTGTACGCTTTGATCCAGTCGCGCACCGCCGAGAACGAGCGGGCGCGGGTGATTGCCGCCAACAACATTCTCAACGCCCTGTTTATGGTGGTCTCGGCGATCGTTTCGATCGTGTTGCTGAGTGTGGTCAAACTGTCGATTCCGCAGCTGTTCCTGGTGGTGTCGCTGCTGAACATCGGCGTCAACACCTACATCTTCAAGATCGTCCCCGAATTCAGCATGCGTTTCATGATCTGGCTGCTCAGCCATTCCATGTACCGTGTCGAGCACCGCAACCTCGAAGCGATCCCGGACGAAGGCGCGGCATTGCTGGTGTGCAATCACGTGTCGTTCGTCGATGCACTGCTGATTGGCGGCGCGGTGCGTCGGCCGATTCGCTTTGTCATGTACTACAAGATCTACAACCTGCCGGTGCTGAACTTCATCTTCCGCACGGCGGGGACCATTCCGATTGCCGGACGTAACGAAGACATCCAGATCTACGAAAAGGCCTTCACCCGGATTGCCCAGTATCTGAAGGACGGTGAACTGGTGTGCATCTTCCCGGAAGGAAAGCTGACCACCGATGGCGAGATCAACGAGTTCAAGGGCGGGCTGACGCGGATTCTCGAAGAGACGCCGGTGCCGGTGATTCCGCTGGCGCTGCAGGGGTTGTGGGGGAGTTTCTTCAGCCGCGATCCGAACAAGGGGTTGTTCAAGCGGCTGTGGTCACGGGTGACGTTGGTGGCGGGTTCGGCGGTGGCGGTAGACGCGGCGGAGCCGGCGAAATTGCAGGGGTTGGTGGGGGCGTTGCGCGGGGCAGTCAGGTAGTTGTTACCTGATATGGCCCCATCGCGAGCAGGCTCACTCCTACATTTGAAGCGCGTACCCCTTGTAGGAGTGAGCCTGCTCGCGAAAGCGGCAGTGGCCTAAGCGCTGACCTTGAGGCCAATCAACCCGGTAATGATCAACGCCACACTGGCCAGGCGAATCAACGCCATCGACTCACCGAACAGAATGATCCCGGCAATCACCGTGCCCACGGCGCCGACCCCGGTCCAGATCGCATAAGCCGTACCCAGCGGCAATTCCTTCATTGCCAGGCCCAGCAGACCAAGGCTGATGGCCATGGCCGCAACGGTCAGGACAGTGGGGAGCGGGCGGGTGAAGCCGTCGGTGTATTTCAGGCCGACGGCCCAGCCGACTTCGAACAGGCCGGCGAAAAACAGAATGATCCAGGACATGCGAAACCTCCATCGATTGACGGGGCCGTCCCCAGATTGATAACTCGATCGAGCCGCAGGGTCGTCCCCGCGTAGCGCAACAGTCTGCCGAGCATTAATCCGGGGATCAAGTTTCCCGGTCAGTCGGCCGGCTGTTGCGCCAGCGCCTCACGGTCTTCTTTCTCGCTCATGCGCCGGAAGTATGTCGAGAGCAGCGCCCCGGAAATATTGTGCCAGACGCTGAACAACGCGCTCGGCACCGCCGCCAGCGGCGAGAAGTGCGCGCTGGCCAATGCCGCGCCCAAACCCGAGTTCTGCATGCCGACTTCCAGCGCCAGCGACTTGCGCTGCGCCAGGGGCAAGTTGAACAGGCGTCCGGTGAAATAACCCAGCAAGTAGCCGAAGCTGTTATGCAGCATCACCACGGCCATGATCAGCAGCCCGGATTCGGCGATTTTCGCCTGACTGGCCGCCACCACGGCGGTGACGATGATCACGATGCTGACCACCGACACCAGAGGCAACACGTCCACCGCGTGGCGCACCTTGTCGCCGAGCACGCGTTGCGCGACCACGCCGAGCACGATCGGCAGCAACACCACTTGCAGAATCGACCAGAACAATTCCATAAACGAAACGGGTAACCATGCCGACGCCAGCAACCAGATGAGCGCCGGGGTCAGCAGCGGGGCGAGGAGGGTGGTGACGGCGGCAATCGCCACCGACAGCGCCAGATCACCACGGGCCAGCCAGGTCATGACGTTGGAAGAGGTGCCGCTTGGGCAGCAGCCGACCAGTATCACCCCGACGGCGATTTCCGGCGGCAGATGGAAAATCTGGCAGAGCAACCACGCCACACCGGGCATGATCACGAAATGCGCAACCACGCCCAAAGCCACGCGCCACGGATGACGGGCGACGGCGGCGAAGTCATCGAGTTTGAGGGTCAGGCCCATGCCGAACATCACCAGCCCCAGCAGCGGCACGATCGCGCCCTTGAGGCCGAGGAACCACGCCGGTTGCAGAAACGCGATCACGGCGAAAATCAGAACCCAGTAAGCGAAGGTGTTGCCGACAAAGCGGCTGAGTGCAGCCAGTGCGCGCATGGCTTGTTCCTTATTATGTGAAAGCATTAGGAAGCTAAGCATACGGTGCCAGCAAAAAGATCGCAGCCTTCGGCAGCTCCTACAGGAAAACACATTCCAAATGTAGGAGCTGCCGAAGGCTGCGATCTTTGTTTTTTCAGGCACCCTCTATAAGAAGAGGGTGCATGCCAAGGGCCTTAGATCCCCTGCGGCGTCTCTTCACCGCCCAACGCTTCCACCAGTGCCGGCAGGAAGTCGCCGAAGGTCAGCATCATCAGGGTGAAGCTGGCGTCCAGTTGGCCCAGGGCCTCGTCGCCACCGTCCTGTTCGGCCTGATCCTGCAGCAGATCTTCGAACTTCAGGCGTTTGACGGTCATTTTGTCGTCGAGCATGAACGACAGCTTGTCCTGCCAGGCCAGCGACAATTGGGTGACCACTTTGCCGGTGCTCAGGTGCAGCTGGATTTCTTCGCTGGTCAGGTCCTGACGCTTGCAACGCACAATGCCGCCGTCTTCGTGGGTGTCGCGCAATTCGCACTCGTCCAGAACGAAGAAGTCCGGGGCCGCTTGCTGGGTGGTGACCCAGTCGGTCATCACAGCAGTCGGCGCGGTTTTCACGGTCAGCGGACGCACGGGCAGAGTGCCCAGCACTTCACGCATTGTGGAGAGCAGGTCTTCGGCGCGTTTCGGGCTGGCCGAGTTGACCAGGATCAGGCCCTGTTTCGGTGCGATGGCGGCGAAGGTCGACGAGCGACGGATAAAGGCGCGCGGCAGGAACGCCTGGATGATTTCATCCTTGATCTGATCGCGTTCCTTCTTGTAGACCTTGCGCATTTGTTCGGCTTCGATCTCTTCGACCTTTTCCTTGACCGCGTCGCGCACGACGCTGCCCGGCAGAATGCGTTCTTCTTTACGCGCAGCGATCAGCAGGAAGTCACCGCTGACGTGTACCAGTGGCGCATCTTCGCCTTTGCCGAATGGCGCGACGAAACCGTAGGTGGTCAACTCCTGGCTTGCACATGGACGCGCCAGTTTGGTGGCCAGTGCAGTTTCCAGCGCCTCGGCATCGACAGGCAGGTCTTGGGTCAGGCGATAGATACGCAG
>NZ_JBIUVO010000033.1:566-51907 GCF_044742995.1 Pseudomonas sp. NPDC087803 | reverse complement strand
CAACCATAAGACCCAATACCACATCAAATTCTTTCAAATTATTTAAGACCATTAAACTCCACAACTAATCAATAAGGCCTGACGGCCAACACCTGTATAAGTAGCCAGTATTATTCCACAGCGTTCGCGGATCGCCTACCCCTGATTTTCGATTTCTCGTGCCGCTAGTCGCAGCAGCCCCTCTAGCGCGGCCTTCACCGTTTGTCGGCGCACTTCATCGCGGTTGCCGGAGAAGTGCTGAACCTCGCTGGAAACCACGTCGCCCACACCCCAGGCCAGCCACACGGTGCCCACCGGTTTGTTCGGTGTACCGCCGTCGGGGCCGGCCACGCCGCTGACTGCCACGGCAAACCGCGCCAGGCTGTGCTTCTGCGCCCCCCGCACCATAAACTCGACGACTTCGCGACTGACCGCGCCCACCGTGCCGAACAATTCGGCGGGCACATTCAGTTGCTGAGTCTTCTGCCGGTTGGAGTAGGTCACGTAACCGGCCTCGAACCACGCTGAGCTCCCGGGAATCCGCGTGATTGCCTCAGCAATCCCGCCACCGGTACAGGATTCGGCCGTGGTGACGTGGGCGTTGAGCAACTGCAAACGTCGGCCAAGCTCGGCAGCCAGTTGAGTGATCTCTTTCACGGTGCGCTCCGGATCGGGTGGAATGACTATCACCGTACACGACCCGGTTGCGCTTTCAATACACAGACTCATTCAAAATGTTCGGGCGCCAGCGCTCTGACATAGGCCTGACAGGCCTGCAAGGCAATCAGTCCGCGGTCGCCGGTGGCGGTGATGGCGATAATTCGTTGAGCATGCGCCGGGTCAAGTCGGGCGCGTACGGTTGCATGATCCACGCCGCCGGGGCCGGTGGCGGCGGGCACCCCGCAGCCTTGGGCAGCGTCGCCGGCGTCGATGAGGACTGACAGGCGCAAATCAGCAGTGGCAAGACGATCGCGCAGGCGATCCTGATCACGTTGGGCATCGCTCATGGCTCGGTAGTGGGTTTGTTCACTGGCTGCGAGCCGTTGCTCGAGCGCCAGACGCTTGTCCTGCTCGGCCTGCTGCGCGGTGGCGGCGGCTGCGGTCAGTTGGTTGAGGGTGTCGGCGTGCTGCCGCGACTGTTCGGCCAGTTGTCGCCCGTAGCGCCAGTCCTGAAATTGCCAGGCCAGCCCGGCGGTTGCCGCAGCCAGTAACAATATGCCGATCAGGCGCCAGGAGATGGACATAGCACCGCCCTCGCCCGCGCCCAGATATCGAGGCGATCCTGCAAACCGTTCAACCCGCCGTTGATTCGGCGGGTGATGCTGTTGAACTGATCGCGGTCGGCCAGATCGTTCAAGCCGTTCTGTTCCCAGAACCATGCTGCGGATTCGGCCGCCCATTGCGGCTGTTCGAGCAATTCCGGCAAGGACAGCAGGCGCTCGTCGCCGAACAGCCCGAGACTGCACTGGCGATAGTTGTTACGCCCGGTGATCTGGATCAGCCCGCGACCACGGTACTTCTGTCCGTCACCATCGGCCTCGGGCGTGTTGCCCAGACGTAACGCCAGCGTGCCGGTGTCGTATTTGCTCAGATACTGGTTGTTGCCCAGTTCGCGCACGTACTGCAACTGCCCCGACTCGTGGCCGATTTGCGCGAGGAACGCAGCGATGCGTTTTGGCGAGTCGATATGGCGGCGAGTCATTGCGTTATTCAGTGCAGAAACAAAAACGCCCGCTTGGGAGCGGGCGTTGGGCATGATGGTTTTAAGGTTGTCTTCAGTTATTTGCATGATGCGTAATCCTCCCTGGATGCTCCGATTGAATCATGGTTGACGGACAACGGCCCCCAGCCATTTTTTTGCCAGAGTTGTCAGGGTGTTGTTCGGTGCCGCGACTTCGGGGGCCGTGAACACCCAGCCGAGGGTGCCGAAATTGGCGTTCCAGTCGATTTGCGGTAGCGGAGTAATGTCGGTGATCTCGACCCAGATCAGATCCGGGTGGAACATTTCGGCCATGTTGCCGTCAGTCGAGAACAGTTCGACCACGGTGTTGTTGACGATGCGTGCGTAGGTTTTCATCAGGCGTACTCGTAGATGATCACAATGCCCGGCGCTCCTGCTCCGCCCGGATGACCTGGCTGGCTGGGGCCATTGGCGATACCACCAGCACCGGAGCCATAGCCGCTGCCCGAAGCTGCACCCGAACCAGCGCCTCTACCAGCGCCACCACTGCCCAGCGGTGAACTCCCGCCATGACCCGCTAGAATTGAACCATTGACATTGATTCCCGGGCTTCCCGCAGCTCCACTGCTGTTGATGATGTTGCCTCCGGTTGCGTTGATGCCTGGCGTACCTCCCACGAATAGACCGAAGCCGGCAACCGCAATCGTTTCAAAACGGGATGATCCGTTCCCCCCAGGAGCGGACACCAGAGAGCCGACAGAACTTGTTCCACCAGGCCCGCCGCTCACGCCAATGGCTCCCGCTGTGCCACCGACGCCTACCGTGATGACCTGACTGCTTCCAATAAGCACCGATGAAATCCATGACTCAACATAACTGCCCGAGGCCCCTCCCCCCGCAAGCGAAGTTTCGTTTGCGCTCGTAGCTGCAACCCCCGCACTCCCGCCACCACCACCCACTACCTTGACCAACACATTCTTCATACCCACCGTCGGCACATATGTACCGGACGAGGCAAACGTCTTCACTCCCAATAACCGTCCACTCGCCGCACCGCCACCGCTGGCATACACCAGCACCCAACTGTCCAGCGCCGCGCTGTACACCACCGAACACACACTGCCGGCGACAATCTCGGCAGGCCGCAACGCACTCAGCGCCAGGCTCACCAGCGGCTTGGGCAGCAACCCGTTCGGCGCAAACGTACTCGCCCCGGTATTGGCATTGCCCGCGGTAAAGCGCAGCGCCAGACCGTCCTTCAACGTGACGATGGCGGGCACGTAGTTGGCCATGTACAGATTGGCCGCCCCGATGTCTGCAGCATGCTTGTCTTCCCCGGCCTGACTGATTTTTTTCAGCGCCTGCAACAGTTGCGTCGCATCGGTTTCGCTGGGTTCAAGACCCGCAGATTTGACAACATTCAACAGTTCATCGGTGACGCTGTTGCCCCAGGTTGCCGGGATCAGCGATCCGGGCAGGCCGGCGACGGCGTCTTCATTGGCGAACTTGCCGTTCACCAGCCCGACGCTGGGAACGCTTTTTGGATAATCCATTTCAATTTCCCTGATGAGTTACAGCGCAGCAGCCAGCCACCTCGGCGCTACCGGCCGATGCTCGTTGAAGGGAAAAAACGAACCTTGCGGCCAGTCTCGCAACTCACGGCGATAGGTTTGCAGTTCGGCGTATTGCTCGGTGGTCAATGTAGTGCCGCCACCGTCCTCGAGTTCATCGCGGTCACGTGCTACCAGACCGTCGGTGGCGGCCAGCTGCGCGGTGCGCCATGAGCGCTCGATATCAGCCGCTTCATCCGGTGAAGGTGGCGGTGGATCGACCAGGATCGGAAAGCCGTTATCCGCTCGCACGCCGATCACTTTCGGGCTGACAGCCATTTGCTGCAGCAGTGAAATCCAGTAGCCCTGGGGAATTTCGATTACGTCGTCGGGAATGTCCGTCGAATTGATACCCGGTACATATGCGCCCCGGGTACTGGCGCTGAACAAAACATTGAACGGATTCATTCAGTAGCCCTTCGCAAGGTAAAAAACACCCCAGTTCGCACTGACGTCACCGGTGTAGCTTCGGACCTTCAACCGGCAGCCCTGCTTCGTCGCAGAATTGGAGTACATGACAACCATCGCGCCGTCGCCCCCTGAGTGGATGGCCACGATCGAGGAAAACGCGTTAGGAAAAGAGATAGGAAAGCTGACATTAATGTCGCCTTTGGCATCCGTGGTGCCAACCCCCCACTGGTCGATGTTACCGCTGGGATAGCGTTGATAACCAACGTTGCCTACAACACCGGAATGCGCTGTGGCGTACCTGTCGCTGACCGACCCTCCATACAATCGCCACTGATTGCTCAGCTTGATCAGATAAGCCGAATCACCAAGATCCAGCTTCAGCGGTCCGAATGTGCCATTACAGGTTTCGATCTGTTCATTGGCTGCCGGACTGATCGTCAAAATACCGGTGCCCGCATTGATCACGTGAAGGGTGCTGGCGTGGGCAATTCCGTTGATTGAAGGCAACGTCGCCGTAATCGGCGAGTTACTCGCAAAACTGGCGACTCCACCTACATTGGCAGCACTCAGAACTGTGCCCGCTCCATAGGACATGAAACCGGAAAACTGCAAACCTGCTCGGGTTACGAATTCAGTCGTTGCAACCGACTTGCCACTGTCGAATTGCGGCGCAGTGACAAATAACTTGTTACTGCGTAAAGCCCGCAGCAACTGATCATTGTCAGACTCTGTAGGTGTAAGACCGGCAGCCTGGATGACCTTCAGTAATTCCTGCGTGACGCCGTTCCCCCAACTCGCTGGAATCAACGATCCTGGTTTACCCGCAACCGGATCCTCATCGACAAACTTGCCGTCCACCAGGCCTGCACTGGGAATACTTTTTGGATAATCCATTACTCATCTCCTGATCTGAAAACACATGCAACTTGACGGCGTTAGCCAACATCAATGGCGAGCCACTCAGGGGCCAAAGGCCGGGAAACTGTCGAAGGAAAATGACTTGAATCCGGCCAGTCGCGCAGCGCCTGGCGGTACTCCAACAACTCCAGATACTGCGCAGCCTTGAGCGTCGTCCCACGTCCCAGTTCCTGCTCGTCACGATGTCGCGTAACCCACCATTCGGTGGTAGACAGGCTGGACTGGCGCCAGAGGCGCGCTACCGCCAGAGGCTCTTGCTCATCGGGGACTGTTTCAGGGGAAACGACCGGACTGCTGGTTACAGGCAACGGCGTAATCTCCTGGCGCAGTTCGCCGATGGGCGCGCCGATTTCGATCTGCATACCCTCCGGCACTTGCACCATCGACTCGACGAAAGCGGGGGCAAACAGTTGGGTGATTGCGTAGTCGCCGGTGTCGATCAGCTCGACTACGACACCATTTTCCACTCGTGCGTAACGGGCCATTACTCGTACTCCCAGATTTCACAAAATGCGTTGCCGCCAGCGCCACTAACAACTGAGGCTGAAGGGTTGACCGAGCAGGAACCGCTGCCACCCGATCCTCGGACGCCGGCGTTGCCAACCGTATTCGAGCCGGTGAATGGGGCCCCACCATCGAACGGACTCGCAGCTCCGCAACCAGAGAGCAATCCCCAATTGCTATTGGTCATTCCATACCCACCGGGACTACCACGGGCGCTGCAAAGGTTGCCGCCAGTGATCGTTCCGCCTACCCCACCCTGAATAAATCCAGAGAAAACGCCAGTAGCCACGACAGCAAGGATTTGCCCGCCGCCGCCGCCCGATACACTCATGTAAGAGCCAAAAGAAGCGCCGCCGCCCGCAAAACCTGTGGTGTTGCTGACAGCGCCACCCGCGCCCAGAGAAACCGGCACACCGACGAGCATTTGCGCCGTCACGTCATATAGGCTTTCGGCATAGGCACCGGAACCTCCGCCGCCACCAAAGATTTGATTAGTCGCCGGCACAGGCGTACACCCACCACCCGAACCACCCGCCCCCACCAACCGCACGCGAATCCGTTTGGCCCTGGGGTTGGGCTTGTAAACCGTGATCCCGACCGTCTCGATCTGCCGCACCGCCAGCAATCGCCCCACCGCATCGGTGATGCCGTAGCCGGCCAACGTGGTCGGGGTGTTTTTCAGTTTGCTGAAGTCGACCAGCGCACCGATGGCCGTGGCCAACTGGTCGGTTCTGGCTTCATCAGGCGTCAGCCCGGCAGCCTTGATCGCGTTGAGAATTTCCTGCGTGACGCTGTTGCCCCACGCGGCCGGGATCAACGATCCCGGTGAACCGGCGATCGGGTTTTCATCTACGAAGCCGCCGTTGACCAGGCCAACGCCGGGAATACTTTTTGGATAGTCCATGTCATAACCCTCCAGTTTTTACAGACAGCCGAACGCCTGCAGCAAAAGGCCATCTGCAATGTTTTCAGTGAAATGACGAGTTATATCGCTGGCGAAACAACGCTCTGTTCCGGCGCGATCGGCCATTCGATGATTGCCGGGTAACCCGGTTGCAGGTCGATCCGCGCCAAGTTCAATGCATAACGCTTCCAGGCTTGCAATGCGGTCAATTGTTCACTGGCTACCTCGCCCAGCTCGTAAGCGTATTGCAGCGGCGCGACGCGAATCACCACGGTGCGCAGACGATTATCGCGCTCGATGTCCGCCTGGGCAGCCTGCCCCGCACGTTCGGCATCGGCATCCAGAACCCAGCCTTCATCCTTCCAGATGTAATATTCGTTGGGGCGAGGCGTGACAGTCAGGTGATCAGGCAATGGGCCGAACTCGGTCCAATAGAACGAGAGACCATTGTCCTTGCGAAACACCAAACGCTCACGTAAATCGAGCAGTTGCGCCGCTTGCCCATCACGCCACACCCACGCATAACCAGACTCGACGGCCGGCAGCGGTTGCGGAAGTTCGATTGCGTTGCCGGGTATTTGCACACCTATCCCGGGAACGAGCATGGGTTCGAATGGACCGGTAATTTCTCGCGTCATTTCATCGACATAGTAATAAGGCATTGTTCACTTCCATTTGCTATTGCAAGGGGCCGGAGGCACCGGCATCAGATGAGTTTTATGCGAGCTGGATAGGCGACATTTCGCGGGCGAGTCATACCCCAGTAGCCACTGACCAGATTTTCGGCAAACGCCGCAGCCGACCAATAGGAAAGACCGGCGAACGATGTCGGGTCGACGCCAACCGTCGCCAGATCACCAATCCCCTGCACCGCTGGAGCATTACCGTTGTCACCGGTGATGTTGGTGCCGGACTGCCAGGACCCGGCGACCCGCGCCGTATCGATGTTGCGCTGTTCATCGAGCACCCGGATAAATTCGCCACGGACCTCCGGGCCTCGAAATGTCTTGACCCCGTCACCGCTGCTCCAGCCGCCGGCCCGCGCAGCTTCTGCGCGCAACATGCCGGACTGCACGGCGTGATCCCAGAGCCAAGGCCATTCGGAACGCAGCATTTCCCGGCCATCCAACGCGCCGTAGCCGCCGGGGTTCGCGGCTGTCGAGGTCTCGAATACGATCCGGCCCAAAGGTGTCGCGTCGAACCGACCGACCGGCCACCAGTTACCAGTGCCGTCACTGCGCAGGTGCCACCAGTCTCCCGCCCCTATCAACGCCAGAAACGGATAGCCGTTTGCCGACAAGTGCGTGTGAAACCTGATCCGGTCATTGCCGGAAGCTTGCACCACCAGGCGTTTACTGCTGTTGTCGACACGACGAACGATGAAGTCGCGAATGCCGGACAACGTACTGACGGCCGGCAGATTGATCGTGGTATCCGCTGTACTGGCGCTGATCAGAACCAGCCCGGCTTCCTCCGGTGCCAGGACTTTTGATGTCGAAACTTCAGTGACCCGCGAAGACATCGGACTGGCCAGGCTCAGGAGCTTTTGCAACGCCGACAACAACTGATTGTTGGTTCCTTCAGCCGGGGTCATTCCGGCCGCCTTGATCACGGACAACAGCTCTTCGGTTACGCTGTTACCCCACACCGCCGGAATCAACGAACCCGGGGTTCCTGCCACCGGGTTTTCATCGACAAAGCGGCCATCGACCAGGCCGACGCTGGGGACGCTTTTTGGATAATCCATAGGTCTTTCATTCCTCTGAAATAACAAATGAACCGCGTCGCAGCGATCGCGAGTGCGAGCCTGCGGCGGTCTGTTTTCTGAAAATAAAAAGCCCACGGTGAAGTGGGCTTGGGTGATGCAGCAGGAAAGCGTTGCGACTAGAGAGTCTGGCGGCTGACCAGTTCGCGAATCACCGCCAAAGCTTCATTGCCAGCACTGCGCGCCAGATCGAGATTGCCTTTGGCTGCGTGCGCACGGATCTGGTTTTTGGCCTTCAGGCGCAAGGTGCGCAAAGTCAGCAAGTGATCGGTGAGCTGGTCGGCTTTGCTCAGTATCTGCTCGGCAGCCTGTTTGGCAGTGCGACCTTTGACCACCCACGCAGCGACTGACAATGGCACTTCTTTTTTCGGGTAACCAGCGTCCTGATAGGCCTGGGCGTCGGCAGCAGCCTGGGCGTATTCCATGGCTTTCAGCGGGTCGCCGGCGAGTGCGATGCGCGCGCTGTCGGCGGTCGCATCAACCCTGGCGCATAGTCGTTCAGCCTCCTGCTGTTCCAGTTGCGCGACTTTTTCCGGATTGACGACCCACTGTTCGCCGTTCCAGTCATGGGCGACCGACGGCTGCGCAGGACGCAATTCGCCGTCAATCTGATGGAGTTCCTGAATGACGATCATCGAATCAGCTCCCACTGCAATTGGACGTTCACGGCGTCGCCGAAATTGATCGCGATGCCAACGCTGTAGTCTGTCAACGGATGGCTCTTGATACCCATGCTGAACAGCAGTTCATCACTGTCGGCATTGGATTGCCCCAGATTGTGCTCGGCCTGATAGGACTGCCAGAGCGAGCGCAAATTGGCATGATCAAAACTGGCGGTCAGCGTCGAGACTGTGACGTCGTAGAGAATGTTGTTGGTGAAGATCACGCACGGTTGCTGAGTGGCTGGGTTCCAGCCTCCCGCATTATTGGAAACGCCAGTTGAAACGGGTGACAGGTAGCTGTAGTTGCCACCCGCCCAACCGGTCGCCGGAAACGCGACGCTGGTAACGGCCGTTGACGAAGGCGTCGGATTGCCCACCACCAGCCGCGCGGCACGGGCATGCGGGTCCAGCGGCAGAAACACCGCCCCCGTGCCGTTGACGGTCTGAGTCCAGGTCAAGCGTGCGCGGTTGTAAATCGCACGCACCGTCGGCACGGAGCCCGGCGCGCCGGTGACCACCCAGGCCAGGCACATATCCAGCACCGAGCTCTGGAAACCGCCGCCGGCAGCACCGTTGGCCGTTCCTTTCAGAGAATCGGGCGCCACGTCAAAGATCGTCCCGCGCTGGGTATAAAAACTCAGGACACCGCCCACTACCTGCGCACGCAGGAAGTAGTTGGAGCTAGGCAAAAGGTCTGCACTGCTCCAGGTCTGAGTCGTGAACGTACGCGAACGCCCCAACTGACCGGCCACCACTTCCTGGCCAATGCTGATGTAAATACCCGCCGGCACCGACACTCGACCGCCATTGACAGATCCGGCTGCAGGAGTAATGGGTAATCGCGCATCCGCCGTGGCAACCGTTGGCAAAGGCAACGCCGACAGCGGCAACGCCAGATCCTGATTCCACCCCTTGGCTGTCACCGACTGAATCGCCTGCAACAACTGATCGTACGTCTTCTCGTCCGGAGTCAGATCCCCGGCCTTGATCACGTTGAGAATTTCCTGCGTAACTCCATTGCCCCAGTCCGCCGGAATCAGCGATCCCGGTGTCCCGGTCAGCGGGTTTTCATCGACAAACTTGCCATTCACCAGACCGGCGCTGGGCACACTCTTCGGATAATCCATCCCTCATTCCTCCCTAGTCATAATTGATGTGCACCTTGGTATGCGCCGGTGCACTGCGGTGGATCAGGCATTCGAGCGCCGAGCCCGGATTCACGCCGAAGCGCTCGCCCCAGTAGCTCGCGCCGTAGCGCCGACCGAGCAGCAGGCGGCCGCCGGTGTTGAGCGTCCACATGAACTGCGCCTCCCAAGTGCCCCAGTGCGCTGCGCCGAAACGCGCGCGGCCCATGCGTGGGGCTTCGTGTTCGGTGATGCTGGCGTTGGGGTAGCCTTGGCTTTTGGCGATGTCGAGGTAGTAACCGACGGCCTGGCTGCCGACCGCGAGCAAACGGCGGCGTACGGCGAGGCGGCGGTCGTCGAACAGTGGCGTGGCGCCCAGGCACGGGTCGGGCAGCTCCATCACCCGCTCCCAGTCCGGCACCAGTTCGCTGACGCCCGCCGGGTCCATTTCGTTGAGCAGGTCGGCGGCGCGGGCGTCGAGGCGGGCCAGTTCGACGGCCACGCCTTGCAGCACTTCCTCAAGTTCCGGGACGCGTTCCGGGTCCCACGCCGGGCCGCTGGGCAGCAACGCGCGCAGCTGCGCCTGGTATTGCGCGGCGGTTCTTATGCCCCCCATACGCAGCCTCCGAAGGTCAGCAGTTCGCTTTGCCCGGCAGGCACGTCAGCGGCCGGCGCGGTCAGCGTGTGATCGTACTCACCGCCGGCGCTGCTGATGGCTTCGCGGATATGGCTGATCAGCAACGGCACACCCAGATCGGCCTCGCGGTTGTGCAGGTCGCGCAACTGCGCTTCAACGGCGGCGCGCACGGCACTGGTGTCCGGATTGACGCTCTTGAAGCGATACACCACCGGCACCTGAATCGGCCGCTGTACATGCACTTCCGCCGTCACAGGACGCAGCGGTTCGATGTACTCCTGAACCTCCGCCAGTTGCTCATCGTTGGGCACCGGTTGCGGATCTTCATCACGCATGATGAACACCGTCACCGTGCCCGGCCCGAGCAGGCCGCCACGACACCAGGCGCGCGTCACGCCCGGCACCTCCAGCGCCCAGGTCTCGTAGTCGCTGGCCGAACCGCCGTGGGGGATCACGCGATAGGAGCGGATCACCCGCGAGCGCAGCGACTCCAGGCTTTCCCGCGCCACGCCGCCACTGAGGCCGGGCGCTAGCACCACAAAGCTGTTGCCGACCACACCGGCGATCGGCTGCACCGGGTTCAGCGCCAGACCGGCGTCGGCATTGCCCAGGTTGCCGGCATCCAGCGCCGCGATGGTGGTGCTGTTGTTGCCATTGGTGGTGGTGCGTGAAGCGGTGACTTTATAGGTACGACCATCGCTCGCTTGCAGCAGCGTGTCGACGTCAAGCACGGCGCCTGCGGTCGCGGTGAAGCTGACGCTTCCGGTCGCCACTTGCGCCGGTTTGCGCGGCTGATTCAGGCGCAGCGCGGCGATGCGCTCCAGGGTCGACTCATCGGCCTTGTCCGGCAGGATCTGCTCGGCAATCCAGTCGAGATAACCGTACAGACCATAAGCGGCACCACCGAGGGTGCGGGCCAGCACTTGCGCATCGGACTGGCGCAGCGAATCGCCGGCCAGGTCGCTTTGGGTGCGCTTGATCAGCACCGGCAGCGAAGGGGTTTCAAACGGCATAGATCACCTGCCAACTGTTATCGGGGTTGATGTCCAGACGTTCGCCGTCGGCCAGGGTCAGGACCGTGCGCAGGTTCAGGCGCTGGGCGTCGAGGCGTTCGCTGATGATGTCGATGGCGCTGCAGTGGCCGTCGTCGATCAGCCATTGCAGGGCTTCGCGGGCATAGAACTCGGCGTCCATCTGGGTCTGTCGGGTCAGCTTGACCCGGCGCAACAGCCACAGCCGCGAACCGATGCGATCGTCGGCAACGGTTGGAAAGCTGTCGCCCCACCAGCCGAAGCGCTCCTCGTCGTCGAGGGCGTCGTCATCGGCGGCGCGGCGCCAGGTGAACAGGCTGATGAGCACAGCGCGGGTCAGTGCGGCGTGGAGGTTCTGGCTGACAAGCATCATTTGCCTCCTGCCGGCGCACCGGTCTGGCCGCTGCCGGCCTGCACGCCGACATGCACGTGTTTGATCTGGCTGATGCCGCCGGCGAGTTGATCGCCGGTGGAGACGATCTTGCCGGTCTGGTTGATTACTGGCGTGTCGAAATTCACCGCGCTGCTGGCGCGGATGTTCAGGGTGGCGGTTTCGATGTCGATGATCCGCCCGCGCTTGAAGTGAATCTTGTCGCCCTCGTCGGTGTAGATCGCCACTTCGCCCGAGGCCAGCGCCTGCAGGCGATAACGGCGGTCGGCGACCACCAGGGCGATGGCGTGAGAACGGTCGCCGCCGAGAAACGTGACGATGCCTTCGGCACCGGCCAGCGGGTTGCTGGTGAAACCGTAGGGTTCAAAATGCTCCATGTCGTCGTTCACCTCGCCGGCGGTGAGGCGCATTTGCAGCGATTGCAGCTTGGATGCCGAATTGGCGAGCACGACAGTGCCGCGCGCCAGCAGGCGTGTCAGTAGGCTCATGAATTGTCCTCAGGGAGCAGACCCGACACGGACAACATGTGGGAGCGGGCTTGCTCGCGAAAGCGGTGGGTCAGTCAATGGGATGTTGGAGCTGCTGACGCTTTCGCGAGCAAGCCCGCTCCCACAGGGGGTCGGTGTCAGGCTCAGGTTTTTTTCGGAGGCATGGGATCAGGATCGAAGGTATGCGGTGGCGCCACTTGCAGCGTGGTTACCGAGCCTTGCGCCGACAGCGAATAGGTGACTTTGGAAATCAACATGTCGCCATCGAACCCGAGCACCGGGTCCTTGACCTTGACCAGCGTGTTGTGGCGCCACAGATCGCCATTGGACTGGCGCCAGCCCTGTACCTGATAGGTAGTGGTCTGCGCCCGGCCCATGCGGGTGGCGCTTTCCCATTGGGCGCGTTGCTGGGCCAACTC
Source organism: Pseudomonas sp. NPDC087803 (assembly GCF_044742995.1). Lineage (NCBI taxonomy): Bacteria > Pseudomonadati > Pseudomonadota > Gammaproteobacteria > Pseudomonadales > Pseudomonadaceae > Pseudomonas > Pseudomonas sp. NPDC087803. The sequence continues at coordinate 39,383 of NZ_JBIUVO010000033.1, read as the reverse complement.
GAACGTCAGTGCGGTGCCCTCGTTGATGATCGTGGTGCGTCGGCGTTTGAAGCTCAGATCAGCCGCGCTGGATTGAACCTCGCTGACGGCCGCCCCGCTCTTCTTGTCCGAGCCTTTCTGCTGACCGATCACTCGGTATTCAGAAAACACCTGGCTCTGATCCATCGGCGCGTTCGCCGACAGAATGTTCTTGCCCAACTCCAGCGCGTCACTGGCCCGACCACCGCTGCCGGGCTTGGCCAGCACCAGCCGGCCTTGCTCGTCATCAGTGGAAAACACCCGGAACAGCGAGAGCAGACGATCAATCGACTGGAACACTGTTTCGCCCGGCACGATGGTGTGTTTGGCGAGCCGCGCGGTCTCGGGAATTTCGTTGACCACGTACAGCGAGTATTCCGCCGCCAGAGCCTGGACGATGCTCAGCAGCGGTTGCTCTTGCCATTGGTTCGGCCGGTTGGTGGCTGCGCAATCGACCAGATCCTGAGTCTTGGAACTGCCCTCGATGCTCAGGCTGATCTGGCGTCCGTCGTAACTGATCGGGGCCTTGAACACGTAGCCGGTGAGCACCAGATCCTGGCCGATTTTCACTTCGCACGGGTCACCCGGTTTGATCCGTTGATCCACCGTCTGCCCCGGCCACTGCCAGGTGATATCGAGTTTGAAGGTGCGGAACTGGCGCTCCAGATCAGCCGTGATTTCCACGCTTTTCCAGCCGCCGTATTCCATGTTGTTGACGGTCAGCGTGACATGGTTATCCATCTCGCTCATGGCTCACTCCCTGGACACTTTCACGTCGTTGGGTGAAAAGCCCGGATGGTTCATCGCGTTGCTCTGCGTCACTTGAGTCACCCGTGTGGCATCGGCAAATTGCTTGTAAGCCACAACCAGCGCGGGCAGGCTTTCCTGGAACGATTTGGTGACCTGTCGCACACCGGATGACGCCACTGCCTTGAGATGCGCAATCAGCGCTTCCTTCACATCGTTGATTGCCTGGTGATGTTTGGGATCGGCCTTGTCCAGCATCGGGTCAATTGCCACCCCGACCGCCTTCTGCAGCGCTTTCATTTCGTCGGTCACCGGCACCTCCTGACGAGTCACCGGTTGATCCGCCTGATGCGCCACCGAAGGTGTCGACGACAGCTTCACCGCCGGAGTCGCCACCGGCATCGACGCGACCCACTGCGCCACTTTCACCAGCATGGTGTCCTGCACCAGATCAGCCATGGCTTGCGCCGCCGCGTTGGTGTCCTTGCCGGTGGTGATCTTCGGTGCATCGGCCTTGCGGATGGCTTCGAGTTGTTGGGACACGTCGGCAATCACGCCACGGTAGCCCTCCTTCGCGAATTCCTTGAGCTCCTTGATATCGCCGAGCAGGCCCTTGAACTCCGCCGCCACTTCCTTGGGCAATTCCTTCACGGCTTTGACCAGTTCAGTGATTTGCTTGTACTGCTCGATCAGCGGTTTGAGCTGTTCCTTGATCACCTCATAGACCCCGGTCAGGCTGTTGCGCAGATTGGCAATGCCGATCCGCGCAGCCTTGATCAACGTCATCGCCTGCTCGAAGCGCGCCACCGCAGAACCCAACAAAGTGTCAGCCTTGGCCAACAGAACTTTTTGCGTACTGACCGTGGCGGTCGGAAACGGCAACGGCCGGTCGGGATAGAACTTCAGACTGAACGTCACCAACCCGCCGTCCTGGCGGGTGTGGGTCATGTCGCATTCGCCGACCTTGACTTGCAGGCGTCCCAGCCAAGGGTGCACCAGCTCGCCGCTGCCGGCCTCGAGTGCCTTGAGTAACTTGTCGCGCTGCTCGAGGCAATCGGCACCGATGATGAACGCCGTGATGTCGTGGGTCTTGGCCTGCTGGCCGAGATCCTCGAAATACGGCAGGTCGCGTTGCGGATACTCGTGCAACTGACCTTTGCGGCCGACCGGGGTTTTCGCCTGGTCGATCCAGAACCCGACACCGCGAAACGATGCCGGCAACAAACGGTCACGCCAGTTCATTGGAACCTCCTGCCGACAGCGAGCGATAGCCGATGCGCGAAGACAGCGCCAGGCCCGGTTGATTGGTTTGCGGTTGATCGGTACGCAGCCCCGCCGGGGCATTTTCGAAGCGCACGGTCAGGCCGCCTTCGAGTTGCGTGCGGTTGTTGGCGGCGCTTTGCTGGATCAGGGCGCTGGAGGATTGCGGTAACGTGCTGTTCAGTGCCGCGCCGCCGGCAGGTGCCGCCGTGCTGGTACCGGTAAGGGTTGCGAAGATAGCGGTGAAATTGCCACCGAGCAGTTCTTTGACCTGCCCGAAGATGCCTTGCAGCTTGGTCCACATCTCACCGAACCAGGTCAGCACTGGCTGCCATTTCTGCTGGATCGACTCCAGCGGCGACTGGCTGAACAGATCGCCAAAGACGCTCTTCACCACCTGTGCATCCGTGGTCAACGACGCCCACAAACCGGTGAAATAGCCGGTCACGCCGTTCCAGGCCGCCGTTGCCGACTCCACCGGCAACACGTCGAACACGCTGCGCAGGTTGTCCTGCAACGCGGCCATTGATGCCCTCAGGACATCCCAAAGCGCCGAAAAAACGCCGGCCACGGGTTGCCAAGCCGATTCAATCATCGCCACCGGCGATTGCGTGAAGATCGATCTGACCTGCTCCCACTGCGCTGCGGCGTTACCTGCAACACCGCCAACAAGATTGCCAAACGCATTGTTCAGCGAACCCCAGGCGCCAGTAATCGTCTGCACCGGCGACCAGTTGAACTTCGCCTTGAGCGCTTCCACACCGGTAGCAGCTTTGGCCTGTGCGCCAGCGAAGAAATCACTGACGACATTGCTCGCGGTTGCAAAAGCCTTGCTCATCACTTCACCCGGCGAGAAATCGAATTTCGCCCTGAGCTTGTCGATACCCGCTTGCGCATCCGCCATCGTGCTGGTGAAGAAATCACTGACGACGCTCGTTGCTTTCGCCAATGCCTTGTTCCACACCTCACGCGGTGAGAAAGCGAACTTCGCACTGAGTTTGTCGATGCCTGCTTGTGCATCCGCCATCGTGCTGGCGAAGAAATCACTGACAACGCTGCTGGCTTTCGCCAACGCCTTATTCCACAGCTCACTCGGCGAGAAGTCGAAGGCCGCCGCGAGCTTGTCAGTGCCTGCCTGCGCTTTCGAGACCAAGCCGTTGTAAATATTGACGACGCTGTCGACGCCGGCAAAAAATTCCGCGCTGATCTCTCCCCACGTTTTGCTGATCGATGCGCCCATCGATTCGATTGCCTGCGTGGTCGCCGCAACTCCAGCCTTGAATTTCGTCGAAACGTAGTCCCACATCCTGCCGAAGAATCCGGAAATCGACGCCCAGTTATTGGTAATCAACCGTGCGCCAATCACGATGATGGCCACCGCTGCCGCGATGGTCGCCGCAATCAGCCCGATGGGTGAGGTCAGAATCCCCAGCACCGCGACCAGCCCCATCGCCCCGACTGTCACCACCGTGAACGCCACCGCCGCTGCTGCAAGTCCCTCGACGAGGTATGGGTTGTTCGCAACGAACTGACCAATCGAAGTCATCACCGGCGTCAATGCCGTGACGATTCCATTGACCGCCGGCAATAACGCCTGACCGATTTTCAGCGAGATGTTATCCAGCGCCTTGTTGAATTTTTCCAGGTTGGCCGAGGTTTCCCCCTGCACCACCTTCGGCACTTTAAGACCCTTGAGTGCCCTGGCTTTCTTCGCCAGCGCATCCTGCGCTTCGATGGCTTTTTTGATGCCGTCCTGAAACGGCTTGAGCAAACCACCTTCGGCAATGAAACCGGCCACGTCCAGCGGCTCGAGGCCGCTGTCTTCCATGCTTTTCTTGAATGCTGCGACCTTACCGCGCAGCCCCTTCATCTCGGTCTCCATTTTCTCGGCGCCCTTGAGCACCACGAGCATGTTGACCGTGACGGGAAAGTTCTGCGGGATCAGGCTCAAATTTGTATTCGCCATCACTGCACCTGCTGCATCGCATTGATCCGTTGCGCGTGCTCCAGCGATTCGCGGAGCACATCCAGTGGCCTGGCCATCATCTGTTCGGGGTCAACCTTCCAGAACCAGGCCAGGTCATAGGCGACTGCGATCAGGTCGGTGATGGCTCCGACGCCGCACTCATGAAAAAACTCGCAACGGCCCAGCTCAGCGCGTTGAGGTCAGCCAGATCGAGCTGGTTGACCGACGACGGTGGAATACCGGCGCACACGGCGATGTATTTGGCCGCCACGTCCATGTCGAGGCTGACTTCTTCGCTCTTGTCGATCTTGTACGGCAGCGCCTTGATCGCTCGCACTTCCTGCACCGTCGGGCGGCGCAGGACGAGTTCGGTCAGGGGCTCGCCGTGAGCTTCGATCGCAACCTGAAGCTTCACGGCGCCGCTCATTGCCAGGTCCCCTTGATGCCTTCGAATTTCAGTTCGATGGTGGCGTCATCGCCCTTGGAAACCGGTTCTTCGACCAGATAGGCACCGGCCAGCACGTAGACTTTGCCGTTGCTGAATTCGCAGGTGACGGTGATGTCGGTGCCTTCGATCAGCTTCTTCAGCGGGAAGTCGGCGGTGTGCAGCGCGGTCACTTTGAACGACGGCGCGACATCGGTTTCCTTGTAGAAACCCGGCACGACGGTTTCGCGTTTGACGGCCATCAGCGGGGCTTCGCAGCCGCCGTTGATAGTCAGTTGTGCACCGTCGACTTTGACGTAGCAGGTGCCTGCAATCACTTGACCCATGGTGTTACTCCCTTCAAATAAAAAAGCCCACCGGAGTGGGCTGAATGCTTACGGCCAAACGCGCTTATCAGGCCGCGTCGTCGTATTGCAGACGGAATTGGTTGAGCAGTGCGAACACGCGCAGACCGTTGATGTAATCCGGCGGGAACAGCACGTTCACGCGGCTCGGGTCCTGCACGTCGCGCTCGACGATCAGGTGCTCGGCGAACAGCTCGGCGTTCTCCACGTGGCCTTCCAGTTCCAGCTTCGCGTACTGGGCGATCAGCTCGCCGCGAATGGTCGCCGGAGTGACGATCGGCTGGCCGGCGCCGAAACGGGTGCCATCGGAGGCCAGTTTGTGGCGACCGTATTTGCTGGTGATCACGCTTTGCAGACGACGCACGATGAACGCCGACTGGTGCATGGTTTCGCTGTCCAGGTAGGAGTTGTCGGCCTGACCGTAAGCGTTCTTCTGGTAGGTGGTGATCGAACGCTGGATGCGCACGTAACCGCCTTCGTAGTACGCAGTCGCGATGCCGTAGTTGAGCAGCGACTGACGCTCGGTCAGGGTGAAACGCTCGCTGGCCGGTGCCGGATCGACACCCGGCAGGCTGCCGCTTTGGGTCGGACGGCTGGCGTCGGCGGAGATGAACACCGCGGTGCGCGCCGCCAGTGCTGCAGCTTGTACCCAGAACGGTTGCGGTACGCCCGGTTCCAGCGCCTGAATGGTCATGTGCTGATCGTTACGTGCCTGGCCGGCAGCAACCAGCGTGCCGACGGTGCCGCGCTTGGCGCTGTAGACGTGACCGAACAGTTGCTTGGCCCACGACCAGCGACCGGTGCTGTCATCCATCACTGCTTGCCAGGTGTTGAGGGTCGACAGATCCGACCATGGCAGTGCGATGAACTCGAACGGCTCGTCGCCCAGTGCGGCAACCGCAGCCACTTGATCCGGCACACCGGCGCCGCCGGTCATGGCGGTGATCGCCGTGGTCAGGCCGGCCGGGGTTTCTTCGCCGTTGCTCTTGCCCAGGCGATTGAACTGCAGGCTGATGTCGTTACCGCTGTCGCCGGTCCACTTGGCGTTCAGGGTGACCACACCTTCGGCAGCCGCAGCGCTGACCGGCAGATCGGCGGTGGCGTTGATTTTCTGCGCCAGTGCAGTGGCCGCCTGAGCAGCGGTGGCACCGTTGACCACGGTGGCCTGCACCCGCACACCAGCGACGTACAGGTTGAGCACGCCAGCCTGAGTCGCGGTGCCGGTCAGGGTCAGCACGCCTTTGGCGATCGCGCCTTCAGCGTTGTGCAGCGGCAGGCACCAGATCTCGCCGATCGGGTCGGCCTTGCGGAAGGTTTCGTACATCGAGGCGAGCATCGAGCCCTGACCACCGATGCTTTTTGCCAGCGCAACGCTGGAGACCAGCACCAGTTTGCCGACTTCGCTCGGGGCGATGTTGTCGTTGACCTGAGCGACGATCAAACGGCGCATGGTCGAGCTCGCGCTATTGGCGGCCGAGTTGTCCATTTCGGCATAGAACAGCGGTACACGAATGTCCGCGGGGATGTTGCTGAATCCGATCGCCATTATTTGGCTCCCTGTGGTTTAGCCGCTTTTGCGGTTTTGAGTGTGATATCGCCGTCGGCCAGACGTCGGCGCCACCAGGCGCTGTCCAGCACTTCACGGCCTTCCTTGGGCAGCAGATCGCCCGCTTCCGGGTCAGGCACGGCACGGCCAGCGGCCGGCAGTACGGTGATGCGATTGCTCATGGGGTTACGTCTCCAGAGAAAGTCAGTTCCACGCGCCCGTCAGGGCCCGGGTGTTTCAGGTTGGGGTCGGCCGGGTCGATCGCATCGACCCGCACGGTGACCCCGGTAAAGGACGACAAACCGTCCAGTTCACGTTCGTGCCAACTCTCCGCAGGCTGACTGGGCAGATTGCGGCCAAGCTGGAACTCGGCAAAAAAGCGCAGCCGATAGAAGGCACGGCTGCTGTTGATCGAGACCATTTCGCCGCCGTCGTAGACGATGGCGCTGTAGTCGCTGCCCGGCTTGAACCCCACCAGCGCGCGCCACAGTTCGGCGCGCAGGTCGTGCAACAGATCCAGCGCTTTTGTGCCGTCCGTGGCGTCAAGCGCGAGGACGATTTCAAAGCGGTCACGGATCGGTTGCGCGGTGAGGTTTTGTGCAGTGCTGGTGCTGGCCAGATCGGCCAGCGGCAGCACATGGGCCGAGGGTGTCGGCAGATCGGCGTTGCCTTGCAGCAAGGCCAGATCGACACCCACCGCAATGTGGTTGGCAAGGCTTGGGCATTGCGCACGCAGTTGCGTGAGGATCGGGGTGATCTTCATGGTGGTGTTCCAGAGTTGAATGAAAAGCGGTCTGCAGAACACTGCAAAACCTGTGGGAGCTGGCTTGCCAGCGATGGCGGTGGATCAACCGGCATCTCTTTTGAACGGGCTGGCCTCTTCGCGGGCAAGCCCGCTCCCACAGGGATCTTCATCGCAGTGACAACGCGGGGAATCAGTCCTTGGCTTCGGCTTTCGGGTCGAGGCCCGCGGCATCGATCACGCAGCGATAGCTGTTCTCGCGATTGCCACTGGCGGTGACTTTTTCGATCGACCAGCGCCCACGCATGAAGTCCGGCCAGGTATCGTCGAGCAACACCAGACCTTCGGCCGCCAGCCGTGGATTGCCGGGACAAGTGATTTTCACCTTGTACTTCTGCCGGAGCATCTTGCGCACTTCGCCCTCGCCGACGGCGATCGCATCGGCTTCAGTGGGTTGCTTCTGGCGCAAGGTCTTGAACGGCGCAAGTCCCGTTTCAACCCAGCGCAACACACCCGCGGCGCCATCCCAGAAACAGGTCTTGCAACCCTTGGTCTGCTCGCGGGCAGACTCCTCCAGCGTGGCGCTGACAAAGGCGTGATCGCCGGGACGGTTGTTGCTGGTCACCGACAATGTCACGTCCGCCAGCACCTGGCCCGACAACGATTTGGTCTGGCCGGGACGGGCCAGCACGTACACGTCGTTGTAGGGTTTGGTTACCGCGTTGTACTTTTTCGCCAGGCGCGTCAGAAAGCTCATATCGGTTTCGTTGGACTGGTCGACATGCTCGATTCTGATCATGGCCACCTCGGGCGCGACACGCGGTGAAAAGCCATGGCTCGACACCAGCTTGCGAAACAGCGCACCCAAGGTGGTCGGGCCATGACTGGCCGTGCGGCGTTGCTTGAAGCCCGTCTCATCGTCCTTGCTGAACGGCGCCGCCGTGGCCACCAGCGTCAGGCGAAACGGGAACAGCGTCGGCGTCAGGCGTGTCACTTTGAACTGGCCTTTATCAACCATTCCCGACTCCAGATAACCGACCTCCAGGCCGATTTTCCCGCCCAGGTCCGGCAGCCCTTCGAGGCCTTCAAGATCAATCGTCAAGGTCAGCTGATCGGACTCGAAACCGGCTGCATCAATGTGTTCCCAACTGATCAGGCGTTGATTGAGCAGGGCCGAATGGGCCCCGTAGAGTCTTACCGCCGGGGTGAAACCCAGTGCCATGCAACCTCCTTAATCCCAGGCCGTGAGCGGTCTGATCGTGGCCGGTTTCGAATCGAGTTCCGGCAACGTGACCCAAACGCCCGCAGGCAGGATCGGGCCGTGTTCGGCCAGGGCCGGGTTGAGTTTCCACAGGGCCTCCTCGGCGGTGTCATCACTGCGCCCGGTTTCGCGGTAGAGCAGCAGATTCACCGAATCACCGGCCACGCTTCGGACCTTACGCATTGTTGAACTCCGTTAATCCGACCACCCACTTGATCACCATCGCGGTACCGTCATCGATGACCTCGCTCTGGTTTTCGTCGATGCTGTTGATCCGCCACAGTCCCCAGTTGCGACCAATACCATCAATCAACGGCAGCGGCACCCGCTGTGCCTGAAGTGCGCGTAATTCATCGAGTCGATCCATGGCCACGGCATACATCGAGGTGCCGCTGATGGTCAGCGATTCCGCTTTCTGCCCGGTCTGGCTGGACTTGGGTTTGCTGGTCAGGATCTGTATGTCGCTCCAGCCACCGTCGGACTTTCGCGCCAGTGTGCTGTAGGCGAAGTTGCGCGAGAGGCCGAAGATGAAACTGCCCAGCGCCATTTGTTGTTTCATCAGGCGACTCCATCGGTCAGGGCTGCGTCACGGCGGGTGGCGAGCGGGTTGTTGGTCAACAGCGGCAGGAACTGGCCGTGGAATTGCCCGCTCAGTTGTTGGCCGATGATCGTACGAATCTGCTCGGCAGTATCTGGCGCCGGACAGGTGACCTGGATCAGTGGGGAGAAGGTGACTTGCTGGTTTTGATTTTGGGTGGGAGCGTTGACCAGATTCTTTGCGACCTCTCCCGGCGCAGCGAGTTTATCGGCGGGCGGACTGGCGAGTTTTTCCCCCAAGTAGGACCCTGCGAGTCCACCTACAACACTCCCGATGGCCGTACCGACACCCGGAAGAATAAGCGAGCCGAGAAACGCGCCAATAGCTGTACCCGCCAGCTCACCTTTTGCGCTTCCCACCGCTTTGTCATCACCTTCACGCAAGCCTTTCAGGCCTGTGTATGCCGCATGGGCGACCATCAAAGGTGCAGCGACTTTACTCACCAAAGGCATAGCCCGAGACAGCATCGGCATGACATTCGCACCTGCGCTACGCACTGCGGGCAAGACCTTGGCAGCCGTGCTTTTGATGGCGGGCATGACTTTGAGCGCTGCACCGCGCAAGCGATTGCCCAGGCTTTGGCGCACAGCTGGCGTGCGGGGCTGAGCACTTTTCGCAGGTGGCTTGGCTCGTTTGCCTTGACCCGACCCGCGAGCTGATCGCTTCTTTTTTCGACCGCCACTGCCGTCATCGTCACCGTCGATCATATCGCCGATTTCGGACGGTAAACGCGCTGCAGCCAGTCGCAATAGCCTCGTGGAAATCGCATCGAGCACTGAAGACACACCGGTCTTCAATGTGCCTGCTACGAACGGCGTGGCAGCCGCCCCAAGCAACGTCAGTGCAGCTGTGACGAACGGGAAGCTTTCGGCTGCGGCGCTCAGTCCATTGACCACCGCCGTGAGCGCGACGGCAAAGCCATCTGTCACCGGGGCCAATGAGTTCCCGACTGCCGTGGACAGCCTGTTGAGACTCGCATCCAGCGCATTCCAGCGCCCCTGCGATGTATTGCCATAAGCCCCCGCGGTTTCTGCCGCCGAGCCTGCATCCTCACCGCGTTTGGATGTTGCATACAGGGACTTGTCAGACACCAGCTTGAATGCAGTTTGAACATCCTCTGGCTTCTTCAACAATTCAAGGATCGCATCATTGTTGCCAAACAGCGTTTTTGTCAGCGAAGCCTGTTTCTCTTCCGGTTGTTTCTTGAGCTCTTCCAGAACCAACCTGATCGTTTGGGGTGCGTCGTCGCTCATCCCACGCGCTAACGCCTCGGGGTTCAGACCCATTTCGGCCCAGGCCGAGCGCTGCGCCGATGATGCGGACTCTCCCTTGCCCAGAACCGTCGTGAAACTCTTCAGCGCCGCTCCGGCATCTGCCTTGCTAGCGCCACTGTTGAGAAACGCCGCCGCAAGCGCAGCCACTTGCTCGGGTGTCATCCCTGCAGCTTTGGCGCCCTCACCGGCGCTTTGAACGACGCCACCGATATCAGCGGTTTTGACGTTCAGCCCACTGTTGCCAAGGTAGCTGGTCGCGTCTGCCAGATCCTGGCTCTGCACCCGATCAAGCTTCAGAGCGGTGCGCCAGCCCGACAACATTTCGCCAGCAGCCTTGACATCGATCTTGAAGGCCGAGGCATTGATGGCGGCATCACGTGAGAAGTCCTGTAATGCCTCTTTTTTCTGCTCGCCCTCCAGACCATCACTGATGCCGGAACGCAGCGCCGCGAGTTGTACTTGCAACAAATCCGCGCCAGTAGCCCCACTGGGGGCAACCCGTTTATCACTGGCGATTTCCAGGTTGTTTTCCGAAAGTGCCTGAAGCGATTCGTTGCTCAGGTGCAACACCTGATTCAATTCAACCAGCGCGGTCTCGTTAGCCATCGCCGATTGCAGCTTTTTCGGTGGCGGACGCTGCTCGATTTCCGCCTTGAGTTTTGACTTCGGCTCACTGTTGGCAGCTGGTGCTGCCGCGACGACCTTGAACAACGATTGCTGGCTGACCAGCAACTCGCGCAGCTTGATCTGCTCCTGAGTCAGCAAGCGAATATCAACGCTTGCCAGGGACAATGTCAGGTTCAGATCCTGTAGTGATTTGCCGAGGTTGGTCGGCAGCGCGTCCGCCGTATTGCCACTCTCACCGGCGTATGCGAGCGCATATTTACTCTCTGCCATGCCGCTCTACTCCTGTTTCACGCCAAGGCGAGTGATCGCTATGTCGTAGCGGCGCAACGCCTTTTCGGCGTCCCACTGCAGAATCTCCGCTTCACCTACCGGGTAAATGAGCGGGACGATATCGAGGATTACTTCGATGTCGCGTTCCGAAAGTAGGCCGCCGGCTGGTTTAAAAAATCGTCGATGCGCACCTGCAATTGGGTCCAGTCAGGGACGCTCAGCTGGGCCAGATCGGGGATCATCAGGCCGGTGCAATGGGCAGTGATGAACTCGGCGCGTTCCTTGGCCGTTTTCAGTTTCTTCATCACTTTGGTGGCGCGCAGTGCGGGCATTTCCAGCGACAGCGAGGTCACGGTGCGGCCAGTCACGGCGAGCGGTTGCAGCAGTTGCACTTGGTCAGGATCGTCGGACTTTTCCGCGTCCTCGACCTGCTCCAGAAAGTACGACGCCGGACGGGTCGACATCTCGTGCACGTACTGGGCGATGCTCACGTAGTCCGGGCGTTTCAGCTGGTCGAGTTCCTTGACCGACAGGCCGGTGGCGAGCAGCGCCAGTTCGAAGAACTGATCGTCTTCATCATCGCCGGCGCGTTCCAGCGCTTCTTTCTGCGCGGCGTAGAACAGTGGCTTGAGCTGGATCTGCTCGATCTGCGCGCCGTCGTCACCGGTAATCGGCGACAGCAGGTCATGCTTGGGTGGCATCCACGACATGTATGAATTCCTTGGTGATTCTTGAGGGGGTGTTGCAACACTTGCGAGACGGAGCCTTCGTGGCGAGGGGATTCATCCCCGATGGGCTGCGCAGCAGCCCCGACTTCTGGATGGGTGCGTATCAGCTAAATCGCCAACTCAATGTTGGGGCCGCTTCGCGACCCATCGGGGATGAATCCCCTCACCACAAAATCTCCTTCCCACAAGTTTTGGTGCAGGGCTCGCCTACAGCGTTACGGCATCAGTACCGCACGACGCGCATCACCGAGGATGTCGACGCCGTTGAGCACGAACTTCTGGGTGCGCACGTCGATGTCGATCACCGGCACGCCGTTTTCTAGGCGGTTGTAGGTGCGGCAGGACAGCTCCAGGTTGGTCTTGGGTTTCTCGCCCATTTTCACCGCGGTTTCTTCAAGGGATTTCAGCTTGCCGCCGACCGTGTGATAGGTGAACCAGGTGTTGCCGTCCTGATCCTGACCGGCTTCACGCACGTTCAGCAGGATGTCATCACCGAGCTTCACGCCCAGTGCGAGCATGACTTCGGCACCCAGGCCTTGCAGGGTCAGCTTGGCGTTGAGCGCTTTACCGCCCTTGGCCATTTCTTCGACGATGAAGCGGCCGCCACGCATTTCTTCCACGTCGAATTCGATCTTCGGCGGAGTGAACTCTTCAACGGTTGCCGACAACGGCAGGCCTTGCAGGGTGGCCGCGATGGCCTGTCTTACGCGGTTGGTAAACATTAGAGAACGTCCTCCAGGAACTGCTCGATGATTTCATCGCGGGCGTTGAGTAGAAAAACCAAGTGTTCGAGCGGCGCGTAGCGGCCGTAATCGATGACCACGTACCAGGTGCCGTTCTTGTACTTCTCGACGCTGTTGAGTTCCGGGTGCAGATAGACGCTGCCGCCAGGAATGGTTTCGTCGGCAACCAGGGTCTGCAGCCAGTCGTTGATGCGCTTGACCTCCTGATCCATGAAGGATTTGGTCAGGTTCTTGGCCATGGCTTTCTGGCCGGCCTTGACCAGCTTGCGGCTGATAGCATCTTCGAGGCCGACGTAGCTGATGAACTTGCCGGTGATCGAACGGTTACCCAGCAGCGAGAAGCCGCCGAGCACGGTGCGGGCGTAGTAGCTGACACCGTAGCGGTTGAGCAGATCGCCTTCGGTGGAGGTGTCGAGGATGTTGTATTCAACGACACGGGACACGTCTTCGGCGTAGGTCACCTGGTTGCCCGGGCTCTCCCACTGCTTGACCTTCGCCAGCGCGGCAATCGCCAGGCTCGACGGCGCGAGGAACACATTTTTCTTTGCCGCTTTCGAGTACACGGCCGGCATGTTGTGCACCACCAGGCAACGGTCGAAACCGAGGTCGGCGCCGCCCAGTTCCTGGCTGTAAGTCACTTGATCAGCGACCGAGGCATCCTTGCCATCCAGCACCACACGGGCCTTGATGCGTTTGCCGAACGAGGCGAACTCGCTGGCCACCGCTTTGGTGCCGGTGAAGCCCGGCGCGCCGATGATGGTCAGGTCTTCCGGGACACTGCCCAGTGCGGCCAGACCGAGCTTGCGGCCGGTGGTTGGATCGACACCGCCGATCACTGCGTTAACGGTGTCGGCCGGGGTCGCGCCCGCTTCGACGATCACCACGTACACCGGCACCTTGACCACTTTGAGGATCTGGTAAACCGCGTGGTACAGCGTGCCCTCTTCGGCGCCGGTCGGATCGAGCAGCGCGTGAGTGGTGAAGCTGTTGATGCGGAACGGTGCGTTGCGCGGAATCAGCGGATCGGCTTTCGGCGCGGTGCCGACCAGACCGATGACGTTGTCACCCAGGCCACCCATGGCCTCGGGGGATTCGGTGGCATTGACGGTAATGCCGTTGTGCTCGAAGTTCAAAACCTCAGCCATGGTTAGTCAGCCTTCTTGGCAGCGGCCTTTTTGGCCTGGGTGGAGGGTGTTTTCAGTTCCAGTCGACCGGCGCTGTGCAGGGCACTGGCTTCGACGTCGAGCAGATCAAGGTCTTGACCGACGCTCGACCAGTGCCCACCGCCGGTGGGGAATGGGACGAGCACGGTGTAGGTTTGGCGGTTTGCCATTTTTCGTTTCTCCATAAACGGGAAAGCCCCTCGTGGGGAGGGGCTGGCGGGTAAGAAAACGCCCCGACGGTGCTGGGCGTTTATTGAAGCGTCACAATCCGGGCTCAGGCGCTGGTGGTACATCCGGCCAGCCCTCAGTCAGCATTTCAGGACGATAATTTCCACTATCGATTGCCAGCAGCAGCTCGCGCTCGCGATCAAAGCAAGCCTGAACATGAGCGCGTACAGCCTTGGCAATTTCGAGAATTCGCGGCACATCAATTTCGACAAAGCCATTGGCTGTCTTGAAGTTGCATCGATACTCGGGGTCGACAATTGCCGACAAGCCCATTCCGGCAATCAGCGTCTGGCTCTCGCGAGTGGTTTCGATGGTTAATCCATCGACGATGACGCCACCGGCTTCGTGCATAAAGCGTTCGGCGGCAATAGCGACCGCTTGAGTTTCAGGCGAGGCTGTTATCGGTAGCTCGGGCGAAAACAACCACTCACCGTCGTGCTCCTTCGCCAGCCAGCCTTGCCGGGGAAGTGGGTCGAGATGATCGACACACACCCACACCAGCGTCGGTGGGTATAGCGTCGAAATCTCGTCGTTGGTCTCGATTTGCTCAACGACCGTGTCGGCATAAATGCGTACATAAACGCTCATCAGGTCCACTCCTCGATAATCACGATGCCGTCACCACCATTGCCACCTTTGAAGTTGTACGGACACGACGGCTTGGCCAACGCACCTCCGCCACCCGCACCGGGATTCACCGCCCCCTCACCTTCACGACTAGCGCCGCCCGAGGGGTTGCCACCCGGCCCAAACATGCTGAGACCTCCTTCGCCGGAGGTACAAAGCGACAATGTCGGCCCGGTTACCCCGCCGCCGCCTTGGCCATTGGCATTGATCGTTGAACCACCTGTTGCGAGCTCGGAGTTGGGGCTTCGGCCAAGTTGCAGAGGCGGCACAATGTTGGCCGAGAATCCTCCACCGTATCCTCCTGGTGCAGCGATTCCGGCAAAAGAGGTTGTTCCCCCATTCAAGCCGATATTGGCAACAACGCCCGCGCCCCCCTTACCGAGAGTGATCTGCTGACCGTCGAAACCCTGAGTCAGCCACCCCTCGGCGTAGGCGCCAGCAGATCCTCCGCAACCGGCGGAAAGCTGAGTATTGGCAGTAGAGACTGAACCACCGCCGGCACCACCTCCACCTTGCAGTCTGTATTTGATCTTTTTGGTGCCGGGCCCCGGCAGATAAATCTCGTTTGCCTTGAAAACCCGGGTTCTGAGATAGCGACCCGAAACGTTGCGAACTTCGTCAACCAACGAAGCGATGTCGATGTTTCCCTGATTGACCGGTGCGTTCCAGGCTTTGATGCACCACATGACGGCGATGTTTCGAGGCCTTGACCGCATGAAGTCCACGCCGATATAGGCGGTACCCGGAGTCTGCACTCCATCCATGTTGAGCCCTTGCGAGGCAGCAGTAGTCGTGCCATTAACCGTCACGGACTCGACAACCGCCGGAGTCGTGTCGTACTCAAGCCCAAGAACCCTCACATGTTTGGGGTCATTCAGGTTCGGGATCGGCAGATTGACACCGTCACCATCGCCATAAGTTGCGGTGCCTACTTGCCAGCTACCAATTGCCCGCCCCGTGTCAGCACCACGCCCATGATCCCAACCACGGAGAAACTCACCGCGCGAGTCCGGCAAGCGGAAGTTACCCGCGCCCTCATCGCCCTTGTTGTAGGTTGTGCCCAGATAACCCGCCAGATCCGGATAGGTCGCAATGCTCTGCACACTGCCATCCAGCTCCAGATAACCAGGCGCGACGATGCCCGTCGGGAATGCCAGAACAGCACCTACCGGAACAGCGGATTTTAGTCGTTCGACTTCCTTGGCCAGTGCGGCTACATCGATGGTTCCCTGATTGACCGGGGCGTTCCAGGCTTTGATGCACCACATGACAGCGATGTTGCGTGGGCGTGTTTCCGTAGCAGCACCAAAGTTGTAGGTCCTGACGCGACCTATAGTCAGTTCGGCGTTATCACCTTCCGTACGCAAAACCCAGTCTGCGGCCGTGTCTTTCAGCACAACCGTTGGAGTCTCCCCATTTGGGTCGACAGCCTGACCACCTCCCGAGCCCGTCGGAATGGAATGGTAATGCGCCTTGAGACTGTCCGACTGAATGCTACCGGCGGCACGCCCCGGATCCACCCCACGCCCATGATCCCATCCGCGCAAGAATTCCCCACGCGCCTCAGGCAACCGGAAGTTCCCGACACCCTCGTCCCCCTTGTTGAACTTGCCACCCAGATAAGCGCTCAAGTCCGGGTAAGTCGCACTGCTCTTGACGCTGTTATCCAGCTCCAGAAAACCCGGCGGCGGTGCATCTACCGGGAACGCAACAATCGAACCCACCGGCAATGCCGATGCCTTGGCAATCAACGCCTCGACTTCAGCCTTGGTGTAGGAATCCTTGATCCCGAACCCGGCCAGCGTTTCAGGATTGGCACCCGCAGTCGCCCGGCCATATTCATCAACCGTGAGACTCTTGTAAGTCCCGGCCGCAATCCCCGTGCGCCCGGCGAGCATCTTGAACGTCAGCGCGGTGGTGCCGAGGGTGATCGGCGCATTGGTGGTCAGGTGCCACAGCGAATCGCCGTTGGCCGTCCCCTCCTCGACCATCACCGTCAGGCCCGGCGTGACCTTGGCGCTGGTATTGGCATCAGTCGCCCGCACCCAGTCACCATTGGCGACGATCCACAGGCCGTTGTCCTTGACCAGCGTCTGACTCGGCAACAGCACACGGTCGCCGGCAATCACGGCGACACCGTCGATCTGCTGGGCGCCGTTCAACACGACATTGCCCGTTGCAGCGACGCGCACCGATTGCTTGCCATCCAGCTTGCCGAGTTCTTCGGCCAGATAGCTCATGACCCAAGCGCGGGTGGCCTTGACCACGGTGTCATCGATCAGCAGCGTTACCAGCGACGCATTGCTGGTCTCGAAAATCGAGCGAATGTAGAACTCTTTGCCCGAGCCCGACGTCGCCAGCACCGGCTTGAACGACTCCGGATATTTGACGATGGCGTAGAGAATCCCGGTGTCGGTCCACAGCCCGGCTTCACGCACATACCAACCGCCAACGTCCGGCGGAATGGTGACTTCGGCGAGCAGCCAGCTCGGGTTCTTTTCGTCCTGGAACAGGGCGTTGAGCGGCCCGCGCCAGACTTCGCGTTTCAGCGCGGTGGCGGTCGCGGCCGGGTTGTAGACCGAGCCGCCGCCGTCGCCGACGGAAATCTGCGTCAGCTTGATCGGAGTGCCCGCGGCCTTGCACGCCGTTTCGTAGGCAATCCCTGCGTTGGTGAGCAGGGTGTAATAGTCAGCCATTCAGGCCCCCTGAGGATAAATAGTGGATGTTTCGACGGTGTACATCGCGGCGGCCATGAACGCCTCGCCAGAGGTTTCAAGCCCTTCGATGAACACCGGATAAACCGTCGTCAGCTCACCGCAGAAAGTCGCAGCGGCGATGCAATGGCTGCCGAATGCGCTCAAGCCAACCGTTACCGAAAGAATGTCTCGCTCGCTCTTGGCATCGGCCAGGCGTCGGTCGAGACGGGCGTCGATTTCTGCGCTGTAGGGTTGGTCGCTGAAGGCGCGCACGCTGAAGCTGTAAGGCACGCCGGGCGGCGTCTGTTCGTACCAGGCGCGGACTTCCGGGCGCAGTTGCAAACCCTTGGCCGCGTTTTCCAGCGCCTTGCGAGTGCCGGCCTGGCGCGCGGTGGGCCAGGCCAGTTCGACAGTCAGGCGCTTTTCCGCTTCCGGCGCGCTGGTGCTCCATTCGGCGACACCGCGATCCGCTGCCAGATATGGCAGGAATGCGACCGGTGTTTCGCTCGGGTTCATCAGTTCGGGGAACGGCGGCGCGATGCGATCAAGCAGTGCGCCGAAGCCCAGATCCAGCCCGCGTTCGAGCGCCGAGCTGTTGGCCGGCAATAAGGTCGGGCGTTGAGTTGGCTCACTCATAGCGTCAGCACCTCGACCTCGACCGCCGTGCAGTACGGCGCCTGAAACGCTGTGGTCACGATCGGCGCCAGCGGCTCAAGAATCTGCAGTTGCACGGCACCTGCGCTGTGCAACGTGTAGTCGATCCAGCTCGGATCGACCCGCCCTTCGAGGCGATGGCAACTGTCGGCGTAGGCCTGCAATTGCTGTTGCGCGGCGACTTTGGTCAGGCCCGAATCGGGGCCGGAATTGATCTTCGCCACCACGCGAATCTTGTAGCGTTGAATGTCGGCTGCCTTGACCGTGACCAGGTCAGTTTCCGGTCGCACATCAGGGCGGGCGAAGTGCTGACGCACGCCATCGAGCAGGTCTTCCGACGGTGTCCCATCACCCTCCCGAGCGAGCACCGTGACCTGCACCTCACCCGGCGCCGTGCGGCGACCGTTGCCATCCTTGACCTGCGCGGCGAGGCCGTCCGGGTTGAAGGTGTAGGTGACATTCACCACACCCGCATCCGTCGATTCGACCTTCACTGTCGGCCGTTCACCGAGGGTGAACACTTCGCGGCGATACTGCATCCGTGAACCCGCAGCCGGCGCATGCGGCGCCAGGTAATAACGCAACCGCGCGTCGTCGTCGCTTTCGTAAATCGCGGGTACCGGCGGGAATGCCGCCGGGTCGCCCGGATCGAGCAACTGCCGCTCAAGGCCCATGTCTGCCAACCGTGCATCGAGGTTGCTGCCGGTCGCCCGCCACGCCAGCATCTGCTTGATGCGGGCGTTGTATTTGCGTTCGTGGGTTTGCAGCCGAACGCAGAAGGCTTCCAGCGCCAGGGTCAGCAATTCGCTTTCGTTATCGAGGCTGGCCTGGAGTTTCGCCGCGCTGTCCGGCGCCCGGGCGCCGACGTACTCGACGACGAAGGTCTTGAACTCGGCAAGCAAGTCTTCGAAGGCGTCGACGGTGATCAGCGCCGGTTCGGCCAACTGATTCTGGCCGGGGATCAACATGCTCATGTCACTACCTCGAAGGTCTGTTGACGGTTTTTCCAGGTGCCGGCGAAACGCAGCAGCAGACCGGCGCCCTGACGGCTGGCGACGATCACGCTCGGCTGAAAATCGCTGATCCCGTTCTGCGCGTTGTAGAACGCCTGAGCCGCGTGGCTCTGCGCCAGAAGCAGAACGTCGTCACCGAGGTTCTGCCCCAGCAGCGTTGGGATCAGCGAGCCATAAAGGGGCCTTTTTTGCCGGGTGCCCAGCGGCGTGGTCAGGGCTCGTGTCGCGCGCTGCACAAACTGCAGCCAGTCGTCGACCGTGGCCCCGGAGTCTCTATCGATTCCGATCATGGGAAGCTCTTGATTCAGGGGCTGATGACGCGGCCCTGGTGATCCACCAACGGGCCGCTGAAGTGCACGCCCGAGGCGTCGATGTTCAGGCCGACGCCGCCCAGTTGCAGGTTGATCAGCTGTGGCGTCATCGTCAGTTGTGCCGGGCCGATGCTCAGTGCAAGCGACTCGCGAGAACCACTGAATGCGGCCGGTCCGTTCTGCCAGTGCAGGGTGTGCGTGGCGTCGTCGTAGCCGCTTTCGCTGCCGTCGACATGCACCCGGCGCGTCAGCGTCGGTACCGTCGCCGTCGGCGGAAAGCGGTCACTGTTCAAGCCGAACAACGCCACGCTCTGCGCCCCGCTTTCGCCGCTGCCGTAGTTGAACAGCAGGCACTGCTCGCCGACGCTGGGAATCCGCGATTCGCTCTGCGCTCCGGCGCTCGGGTTGAAGAACTTGATGGCTGGCGTCAGCAGTCCACCGTGACTGACTTGGCAGGTGTTGCTCGCGGCATCGACGGTCTGACAGACGCCGATGCGACAGAAGCTCTCGGCGCGGCGGTGCAGGTCGTCGATCTCTGCTTCCATCTCCGCCAGCCGCTCGATGATTGGCCCCAGTTGCATGCGCAGTAATGCATCGAACATCGTTCAAGCCTCCAGCGCGGTGTATTGGTCGGGGTCGTCGATGTCGCTGACTTCCCAGGTACGGGCGAATTTCGGCGTGCCGAGCGGGTCGTCGAGCAGGGTCGGGCCGAGATAGAGGGTCTGGGTGAAGGTCAGCGTCCACGCCTTGTATTGCTGGTCGGCGCGAATAAGCATTGACGGCAGACCATCAATGTTCATCGGCAGATCACATTGAGCACCGGGCAGGCCCCAACGGTTGTCGGTGATCAGGTTTTTCAGTACGGCGATCAGATCGCAGGCGGCAAATGCGCTCGCAGAAAGTGCCGGAATGACTTGCAGCGACACCGTCATGACGTGGGCGATACGCCCGTCAGCGGCCCGTGCGCCCGGTGCATTACGGTCGAAGTCGATCAACGCCCAGGCTTGAGCGCCGGGTGCCGTGAAGTCATCGTGATTGCCGACCTGCAGATTGAGGCCGGCACCGTTGCGCAAGGTTGTCGCCATAGCCGTGAACAGCTGCGAAGGCTGCTGGATCGGTGCGGGCATGCATTGACCTCCTTTTCAAATGTCCACGCGCAGTCCCGCCGCATCAGTTGCAGGCAAAAACGTGGGGGGCTGGCTGATTGCGATAATGATGTGAGAGGGCGGAGCCAACGTGGCTTTTTATTGGCTGCCAACGAGAATAAAACCGCCACATGGCGGAGCAAAACTTAAATATAAAGGCCCCGTTGCTACACGGGGCATACATCATTAGTTGTACGTCAGAAGGTCCAGAGAACTTTACTCAGAGGCAAACTCCAAGTGCTGTTATCCCAGTGGTAAACACGTTTCGGCAAAATGGTTGGAGTAAAACCAAATCGAGCCCAGACCGGTTTTTCACTGACAATGGAAAAGCTTCCATTTGCCTGAATCTTCGCAATCGCCCCAGGACGACCAGCCGTGCCGGTAAACCAAAGCGGTGTATTGTTCGCGCCATAGATCACGAAATTTCCGTCCTCCTGCATCACGGCACGAGTGGCGCCCTTGTTTTGTGTCCAGCTCGCCCAGAGAACACCGAGCGGTCCGTTCGAAACGACCAGATTACCGTCCGACTGGAAGACCAGCGTAGTACCACCGACCACATACCGTCGATCAACTTCGAGAGTTGTCCCCGCTGGAATATAAGTCGATTCCACAGAGGGGCTGATCGGGATGGCAGAGTTACTTGCCCAGACCGGGATCGAGTCGATCACGACGAGATTGCCGTCATTTTGCAGAGACAAATAGGCCCGACTGTAAGCTGCCCAAATATCAGCGTTAAGCGGCGTGCTGTTGGCAGTACCCCACATACGGCCGCGCGTTGGATCATTGAGAAACGCGTAATACATCAGGTAAAAATAAATTTTTGAGTTATCAATCTGTTTTCCGGAACTTGTATACGGTTGACCGGCAATCGCCACCCAAACTGTATTGCCCCCCTCATAAATGGCCAGATTGCCATCGGGCTGGACAATTAACTTAAAGCGCTTGTCCGGTGATTCAAGATATTGTCCAGCGGACATCTCATGCAGAGGCAGCAAAATCGAACTGCCGTTTGTAGTAAACGGGTAGCGTGGTAGCGTAGCCATATATTCACCTATTGATCGATTGATTATTGTGGGCAGTCAATGCTGCGTTGGATCGCTCATAGGCGGGCTGACGAGACCTCGAGTCTTCGTGTGATTCAATGTCCTGCACCGAGGACATTTGATTTGCACTTGATGAAGTGCATCTACTTTTGCAAGTAAACGATTGCATTTACCGCAACGAAAATCGCTCAGCATGAATTGAACTCCTTCTCAAATATCGCTGTAACGCTCCTTTACTCTTTGTTTGTATTGCCAGGCGGGACTTCGCAAACGCCAATGCGCTTTGCAGCCCAGCGTTCGTACAGACCGATGGCGACGTCGGCCCCGGCCATGGCGGTCAGGCAGCCGAAGGCGCCAGCGGCCCAGATCGACAGCCCGGCGGCGTACAGCAGCATGATCGCCGAGACGCCGCAGATCATGCAGGCGCCGGAGCGCAGGGCCAGACGCCGCAGCAGTGACCAGCCACGGGCGCCCTCCTTGTCCGCGCGCCACATTTCGCCGGACACCCCGCCGACCACGGCAAGGAGGATGACCAGCCAGATCGGCATGTCCGCCAACGCTTGTTGCTCGTTTGTCATGTCACGCCTCCTGGTTTCAGTTGATGAGTGATGTGTGTTGGGTTCAAGCGATGTCTCTTCAGGTAGGCATTCCAAAAAGCCCGGCACTGAGGCCGGGCTTTTCAGTAATGCGCTCCCGCTGACGGGGTTGACGCTTATCCCTGAATCAGAACGGAGCCACTGGCCAGTCAATCGTGTAGGGATAGCCAGCCTGTTTTTTCACGTCGCTGACTGCAACGTAATATTGCTGATAAGCGAGCCAAGCGGCTTCTTCCTCTGGCGTGGCAACACCGAGATTCACTTTGTAATTGACCGGGTTGATATCAAGCCAGCCAGCGGCTACACCGAGCCGCTGTCGTACAAACAGCATTACCTGATCTACATGGTCTTGATAAGTTGGCTCAGAAAACTCCCAGCCATTCGCGCCGTATGTAGCCTTCCAGCCCACTTGAACGACGGTGTCGATTGCAAATCCGGACCAACTGCCGGATATGCCCGGGGGATTGGTGTCAGGCTGTTCCTCAGAGACCTGAATCATTACGGCTTTGGAGTACGCAGCAATGTTGCTCATCTCAATGAAAACGTATTTCTTCATATTATTTCCTTATAAGATTAAGTTCTCGATGCGCCGCAACGATTAGTACGGCGCAACAGGCCAGATGATATTTGTCGGATAGCCGGACTGTTTCTCAATGTCGCTGACAGCGATGGAATACTGCTTGTGAGCCAGTAGCAACGCCTGTTCTTCTGGGGTAGCTACACCGGTTTCAACCTTGAAACCCAAGGAGTTCAAGAGCAGCCAGTTGCTGGCAACATTGAGCAATTGCCATTTCTGCGCCTGAGCTTCGTTGCGATAGTCTTGGTCAGTGGGAGCTGTAAATGTCCAGGAACCGGCAAATTCTGCTTTCCACCCAACACGAATTTCCGTGTTGCCTGTGACATCTACCCATGTCGATCCCGGCGAAAGAGTTGGATCGGGCGCGACTTCGCTTTCTTTCAGTTGAGTGACTTTGTTGTATTCAACTAGTGCATAGAGATTCATTTCATACTCCCGGTTTTTGCTCATGAATGCCGCGATGAAATCAGGCAGGCATTCCAAAAAGCCCGGTTATTCACCGGGCTTTTCAGTAATGCGCTCCTTCGCCTTCCTTCAAATCCTGTATTAGAGAAGGAAGCTGACTTTTCGGCGCTACTGGCGCGGTACGAGTCCATTCAAATTGTTTTTCCGACCGCGGTCCCTACCCGCCGGATAACTGCTTCTGGTGCTTTACGCTGCACACCCGGGTCAGTTGCCAACCCTCTGAACAGATGAGGCCGGTTCAACGCTTCCAGTTAATGTGGAACTAAAGAGCTGTTGTTGCCAGCCGCTTTGTCGAGCGGCTTGGTGGCAAGAATATGCATGGATGCATATACAGTCAATGCATAAATGCATTTATTTATGCGCAATAAATGCACCGACGCATGAAGGCCGCATAAATCAAGGCGTTGGGGGGTTTATTCGGGCGAAAAAAAACCCGCCAAGGGGCGGGTTTTCAGTGAAGGGGAAGTCTATCGGGCGTACATGCCCCACCAGAAGACGTGACCGAGGATGACGATCTGCTCTTC
Source organism: Pseudomonas sp. NPDC087803 (assembly GCF_044742995.1). Classification (NCBI taxonomy): domain Bacteria; kingdom Pseudomonadati; phylum Pseudomonadota; class Gammaproteobacteria; order Pseudomonadales; family Pseudomonadaceae; genus Pseudomonas; species Pseudomonas sp. NPDC087803. Next base: position 15,772 of record NZ_JBIUVO010000033.1, on the reverse strand, counting down.
CTGCATGTCCTGGAAGCTGTAGTCCTCGTCCGGATGTTCATCGCGGTTGAAGCTGCGCAGACGGATGCCGGTCGGCAGGCGGTAGAGTTGCTTCACGCGCAATTGACCGTTGTGATTGATCGCGTACAGGTCGCCATCAATGATGTCGCCGATCCCGCACTTGCCGGCATTGACCCCGACCGTGGCGCCATCACGCAACACCGGCATCATGCTGTTACCGCGCACCGTCACGCATTTGGCCTGGTCGAACTGCACACCGTTATGGCGCAGGCTGCGCTTGCCGAAGCGCAGGCTAGAGCGTTCGCTCTCTTCGATGACGAATCTTCCTGATCCAGCAGCCAATTCAACCTCGCGAAGAAAGGGCACCGACACCTCGTCGTCATCGACAGGGGTATCGTCGTCCCACAGGCTTATGTCCTTGAGTTCCGCATGCACGTCATCGCGCGCGCCGCCGGTCGCCGGGGCGACATCGGCGCGGCCACGCAATTGATCGGTGCTCACATTGAAGTATTCGGCGATCTTCGAAATGTGTTTATCCGAAGGATCGACGATCTTCCCGCTGAGAATCCGCGAGAGCGTTGATTGAGGCACGCCGGTGCGACGGTGGAGCTCCGTGGGGGAGATCCCGTGCTGGTCGAGCAGTGCTCTTAAGACGGAAGATACGTTGCGTTTTTGCATAACGCGCATAGTGCTTGAAGTTTTTTCCGAAGACAAATGCTGATTTGCATAAATCGTGCATATATCACAATTAAACGCAGAAAGTGTCAGCGGGCCGTCATGCCTGCGTCGAGCCGACCGCCCATGGTAACCTTGCGCCCATCGCGGAAAAGCCCGGCGGTTGCCCTCGCTTTTGCCCTACATCATTTAACGAGTTACCTGACAATCCGATGAATAAAGCCGTCTCCGACCTGTCCTCCCACACCCCGATGATGCAGCAATACTGGCGCCTGAAGAACCAGCACCCGGATCAGCTGATGTTCTATCGCATGGGCGACTTCTACGAGATCTTCTATGAAGACGCGAAGAAGGCTGCCAAGTTGCTCGACATCACCCTGACCGCGCGCGGCCAGTCGGCGGGGCAGGCGATTCCGATGTGCGGGATTCCTTACCACGCGGCGGAAGGTTACCTGGCGAAGCTGGTCAAGCTCGGCGAGTCGGTGGTGATCTGCGAGCAGGTCGGCGATCCGGCCACCAGCAAGGGCCCGGTCGAGCGTCAGGTGGTGCGCATCATCACCCCGGGTACGGTCAGTGATGAAGCGCTACTCGATGAACGCCGCGATAACCTGATCGCCGCAGTGCTGGGCGACGAGCGCCTGTTCGGCCTGGCGGTGCTGGACATCACCAGTGGCAACTTCACCGTGCTCGAGATCAAGGGCTGGGAGAACCTGCTGGCGGAACTGGAGCGGGTCAACCCGGTGGAATTGCTGATCCCGGACGATTGGCCGAAAGACCTGCCGGCGGAAAAACGCCGTGGTGTGCGTCGTCGCGCACCGTGGGATTTCGAGCGCGATTCGGCATTGAAAAGTCTCTGCCAGCAGTTCTCGACGCAAGACCTGAAAGGCTTCGGCTGCGAAACCCTGACCCTGGCCATCGGCGCCGCCGGTTGCCTGTTGGCCTACGCCAAGGAAACCCAGCGCACCGCCCTGCCCCATCTGCGCAGCCTGCGCCATGAGCGCCTGGACGACACCGTGGTGCTCGACGGCGCCAGTCGTCGCAACCTGGAACTCGACACCAACCTGGCCGGCGGTCGCGACAACACTTTGCAATCGGTGGTCGATCGTTGCCAGACCGCGATGGGCAGCCGTTTGTTGACTCGTTGGCTGAACCGTCCACTGCGCGATCTCACGGTACTGCTGGCACGGCAGACTTCGATCACGTGCCTGCTCGACGGCTACCGCTTCGAAAAACTCCAGCCGCAGCTCAAGGAAATCGGCGACATCGAGCGGATTCTGGCGCGGATCGGTCTGCGCAACGCGCGGCCTCGTGACCTCGCCCGTTTGCGCGATGCCCTCGGCGCCCTGCCGCAACTGCAAGTGGCGATGACCGACCTCGAAGCGCCGCACCTGCAACGTCTGGCGACCACCACCAGCACCTACCCGGAACTGGCGGCGCTGCTGGAAAAAGCCATCATCGACAACCCGCCAGCGGTGATCCGCGACGGCGGCGTGCTGAAAACCGGTTACGACAGCGAACTGGATGAGCTGCAATCGCTGAGCGAAAACGCCGGCCAGTTCCTCATCGACCTCGAAGCCCGGGAAAAGGCCCGCACCGGCCTGGCCAACCTGAAAGTCGGCTACAACCGCATTCACGGCTACTTCATCGAACTCCCGAGCAAGCAGGCAGAATCCGCTCCGGCCGATTACATCCGGCGCCAGACCCTCAAGGGCGCCGAACGCTTCATCACGCCAGAGCTGAAAGAATTCGAAGACAAGGCGCTGTCGGCCAAGAGCCGCGCCTTGGCCCGCGAGAAAATGCTATACGAGGCGCTGCTGGAAGATCTGATCAGCCAACTGCCGCCGTTGCAGGACACTGCCGGTGCGCTGGCCGAGCTGGACGTGCTGAGCAACCTTGCCGAACGTGCGCTGAACCTCGACCTGAACTGCCCGCGCTTCGTCAGCGAGCCGTGCATGCGCATCACCCAAGGTCGTCACCCGGTGGTCGAGCAAGTGCTGACCACGCCGTTCGTAGCCAACGACCTGAGCCTGGATGACAACACCCGCATGCTGGTGATCACCGGGCCGAACATGGGTGGTAAATCCACCTACATGCGCCAGACCGCATTGATCGTGTTGCTGGCGCATATCGGCAGTTTCGTGCCGGCGGCCAGTTGCGAGTTGTCACTGGTGGACCGGATCTTCACCCGGATCGGCTCCAGCGATGACCTGGCCGGTGGCCGTTCGACCTTCATGGTCGAGATGAGCGAAACCGCCAACATCCTGCACAACGCCACCGAACGCAGCTTGGTGCTGATGGACGAAGTCGGCCGCGGCACCAGCACCTTCGACGGTCTGTCCCTGGCATGGGCCGCCGCCGAGCGTCTGGCCCATCTGCGTGCCTATACTCTATTTGCCACGCACTATTTCGAACTGACCGTGTTGCCGGAAGCCGAGCCGCTGGTGGCCAACGTGCACCTCAACGCCACCGAGCACAACGAGCGCATCGTGTTCCTGCACCATGTGTTGCCGGGGCCTGCCAGCCAGAGCTACGGCCTGGCGGTGGCGCAACTGGCCGGCGTGCCGAGTGAAGTGATCGTGCGTGCCCGTGAGCATCTGAGCCGCCTGGAAGACACCGCATTGCCGCATGAAGCGCCAAAGCCTGCGGTCAAAGGCAAGCCGGCCGCCCCGCAGCAAAGCGACATGTTTGCCAGCCTGCCGCACCCGGTGCTGGATGAGTTGGCCAAAGTGGATCTCGATGACCTGACCCCGCGTCGAGCGCTCGAATTGTTATATGCACTTAAGAACCGGATCTAAGCAGCGAAGAACCGGATATAACGCAAACGGCTTCAAGCTGTTAGAATCTCGCGCGGTTTGGGATGCTGCTGGCTAATAGCCTGGCTGGCAGATATCGCTCCCGAACCTGGCGACCCCTACCGTGAAGGGGCTACGCTGCCGCCGCCTGAGGAGAAAATTAGAAATGACCTTCGTCGTCACCGACAACTGCATCAAGTGCAAGTACACCGACTGCGTAGAAGTCTGTCCGGTGGACTGCTTTTACGAAGGCCCGAACTTCCTGGTGATTCACCCGGATGAGTGCATCGACTGCGCCCTGTGCGAACCGGAATGCCCGGCCGTCGCGATTTTCTCCGAGGACGAAGTTCCGGAGGATATGCAGGAGTTCATTCAACTGAATGTTGAATTGGCTGAAATCTGGCCGAACATCACCGAGAAGAAAGAATCGCTGCCGGATGCCGAAGAGTGGGATGGCGTCAAAGGCAAGATCAAAGACCTCGAACGCTGATCTGTCGCGGGTTCTGAAAAAAGGCCCCTTGCGGGCCTTTTTGCTTTTGCGGGTTTTACTTTTCTCCAGGCAAAAAAAGGGGCGGTTTGACCCGCCCACATTTTTTCCCTATTCCCTGTATTCCTTTTCATCGTCCTGATGAATCGCGTCCTGTGATGTCCATTCCCCTCATCCGTGAAGGGCGTGTCTGTCCGTCGACACAGTGCTGATACTAAAGAGTTCCCAGCCGAGAGCAATCGGCTCTGGCGACCGAAAAGCGCTGTAACAAGCACTTCACATTAAAAAATAAGTATTAAAATCAATTAGTTAGACAAGATCATCGTCAGCAATCGACGTCTGCCGTCCCGCAGAAATAGGGAACACTTACGAAAGAGTAAGCCAAGGCTTACACCGCGAGACTACAAATCCCGATCTGAAAGCCCCCCCCTGTAGGAGCTGCCGAAGGCTGCGATCTTTTGATTTTGCTTTAACGATTAAGATCAAAAGATCGCAGCCTTCGGCAGCTCCTACAGGACGAAGTCTCCAAAAATAAAAAAACCCCGAACCAGTCGGGGCTTTTTGTGGACGGTCGTTAAAGGCGCTTACTGAAACAGCGACTCGCTCGACAGGCCATTCTTCTCGAGAATTTCCCGAAGGCGCTTGAGGCCTTCCACCTGAATCTGCCGCACCCGCTCCCGGGTCAGGCCGATCTCCAGGCCTACATCCTCCAGCGTGCTGCTCTCATGGCCGCGCAGGCCGAAGCGGCGTACGACCACCTCGCGCTGCTTGTCGGTCAGTTCCGAGAGCCATTGATCGATGCTCTGCGACAGATCGTCGTCCTGCAGCAGTTCGCATGGATCGGTCGGACGGTCATCCGTCAGGGTGTCCAGCAGGGTTTTATCCGAATCCGGACCCAGCGAGACGTCGACCGAAGAAACCCGCTCGTTCAGGCCCAGCATGCGCTTGACCTCGCCCACCGGTTTTTCCAGCAGGTTGGCAATTTCTTCGGGTGAAGGTTCGTGGTCGAGCTTTTGCGTCAGCTCCCGTGCCGCCCGCAGGTACACGTTGAGCTCCTTGACCACATGGATCGGCAGCCGGATGGTCCGGGTCTGATTCATGATCGCGCGCTCGATGGTTTGACGAATCCACCAGGTCGCGTAGGTCGAGAAGCGGAAGCCGCGCTCGGGATCGAACTTTTCCACCGCACGGATCAAGCCGAGGTTGCCCTCTTCGATCAGATCCAGCAACGACAGCCCCCGATTGACGTAACGCCGGGCGATCTTCACGACCAGCCGCAGGTTACTTTCAATCATGCGCTTGCGCCCCGCCGGATCGCCACTTTGCGACAGACGCGCAAAATGAACTTCTTCCTCGGGGGAGAGCAGTGGAGAAAAGCCGATTTCGTTGAGATACAACTGCGTGGCATCAAGTGCCCGCGTGTAGTCGATGTACTTGTGTTGTTTAAGTGAAGCGGAGTGTTTGGATTTGGAACGAACGGAAGGTGGAGCAGCCCCTTCATCATTCGACATCGAAGATTCCGAATCGATGCCGGCCTCCATAAGGAGAACCTCATCGTCGATGTCAAACTCCGGCACTTCTTTACTGAGAGCCATTGTTATAGTCCTTTGGTGAGTTCGACCCCAAGCTCAAGCGACGCCTTTATCCTTGGCAGCGCTGGAGCCTGTCCCCTCTACGCGACGGAACAGGCTGGCCTCAAATCAACGTTTGGGCAGGAACTGCAGCGGATCTACAGGTTTACCTTGGCGGCGAATCTCAAAATGCAGTTTCACCCGGTCTGTACCCGTTGACCCCATTTCGGCAATTGTCTGTCCGACCTTGACCTGCTGCCCCTCCCGTACCAACAGCCTGCGGTTATGTCCGTAGGCACTGACGTAGGTTTCGCTGTGTTTGATGATGACTAATTCGCCGTAGCCCCTTAAGCCACTCCCGGCGTAAACCACCGTCCCATCAGACGCAGCTAAAACAGGCTGTCCCAAATCTCCGGCGATATCAATTCCTTTATTCAAACTACCGTTTGAAGAGAATTTTCCAATCAGAATGCCATTAGATGGCCATCCCCAGCCGGTCGGGGCCGGCCCCGGTGGAGGCATCGGCGCCGGGGCCGATTTGTTCGCGACGGACGGTGCAGCCCCCGCGGCGGCGGCTCCGGAACCTGTCACCGTCGTGGTCGTGGTGCCATTCGCCTGGCGTCGGATTACCGTGGTTTTGCTCGACGATGATGGCGACGAACTGCTGTTGCTCACCACCGCTGTCGGTGTTGAACCGGTACGGCCGTCGAAGCGAATTGTCTGACCCGGGTGGATCGTATACGGCGTAGGAATATTGTTCCGAGCGGCGAGGGCTTTGTAGTCCCAGCCGTAGCGAAAAGCGATGGAAAACAGCGTATCGCCCGGACGGACTACATACTGCCCGGTCGTGACGGCAGGACGCTGGGCCGCCGCGCTGTTGCGATCGACCACCCGCACATTGCTCGATTTGGTGCTGGAGCAACCGACCAGCAAGGTGCTCAATACAAGGCCAGTCACCAGGCGCTGAAAGCTCGTGTTACCCATACGCTGCGCAATGACTGTGAGACTCACCCGCCGCTCCCTTTGTGGTGGCTGAAATATGTGGAATGCCGAATCGCGGCAAGTAGTGTCGCAAGTATAACGGGCCGAACAGGCTTTACCGTTAAAGATGCGAAAACGCTTCACGCACACGTTTGCCCGGGGACAATCAGTAGCGTTTAAACCATCGCTGCCGGTGTAAGACACAGGCCAGCGCAAGGAATTCAGCGCCCGCAAACAAATGCTCAGGCCAACGGGCCATTGAGCAATGGCACGAAGCGCACTGCCCCCAGAACGTGACGGGAAAAGCCGTGTTCTTCACGCACGATCAGCATCAGTTGCTGCACTTCCCCCGAGCCGACCGGAATCACCATCCGCCCGCCAGGTGCCAGTTGATCGAGCAAGGCCTGCGGCACGTCGGTCGCGACTGCGGTGACGATGATGCCGTTGTACGGCGCCAGCGCCGGCCAGCCCTCCCAGCCATCGCCCCAGCGGAACACCACGTTGCGCAGGTTGAGTTCGACCAGGCGCTCCTTGGCCCGATCCTGCAGAACCTTGATCCGCTCGACCGAAAATACTCGCTCGACCAGTTGCGACAGCACCGCGGTCTGGTAACCCGAACCGGTGCCGATCTCCAGCACCTTGTCCAGCGGCCCCGCCTCCAGCAGCAGCTCGCTCATGCGCGCCACCATATATGGCTGGGAGATGGTCTGGTTGTGGCCGATCGGCAGCGCGGTATCTTCGTAGGCGCGGTGCGCCAGCGCTTCATCGACAAACAGATGACGCGGCGTACGGCGGATCACTTCCAGCACCTTGGCGTTGGACAGGCCTTCTTCATAGAGACGCTGGATCAGACGTTCACGCGTGCGCTGCGACGTCATGCCGATGCCGCTGCGCAATCTGTCTTCGTGTTCACGAGCCATCAGCGCAGTCCCTCCAGCCAGCCGTCGAGACTTCTGAAGGCATCATTGAAAGTGCGATCGAGCTGCAACGGCGTGATCGACACATAACCCTGCATCACTGCATGAAAGTCGGTGCCCGGGCCGCCGTCTTCGGCATCGCCGGCAGCGGCAATCCAGTAGCCGGCCTTGCCACGCGGGTCGACCGCTTTCATCGGCGCCGCAGCCCGGGCGCGATGGCCGAGACGGGTCAGCTGAATGCCACGAATGTGGTCGATCGGCAGATTGGGAATGTTCACGTTCAGCACCGTGCGCGGCGGCAGGTCCAGCCCGGCGTGGGCCTCGACCAGTTTGCGCGCGAAATGCGCCGCTGTCGCAAGATTATCCAACTGGCGCGACGCCAGCGAAAAAGCGAACGAGGGGCGCTCGAGGAAGCGTCCTTCGAGGGCCGCCGCCACGGTCCCGGAATACAGCACGTCATCACCCAGATTGGCACCGAGGTTGATCCCCGAAACCACCATATCCGGCTCGCGCTCCAGCAGGCCGTTGAGACCCAGGTGCACGCAGTCGGTCGGTGTGCCATTGAGGCTGATGAAACCGTTGGCCAGGTATTGCGGGTGCAACGGACGGTCGAGCGTCAGCGAACTGCTGGCGCCGCTTTTGTCCTGCTCCGGGGCGATAACCACGCACTCGGTGTAATCCGCCAGCGCAGCATAAAGCGCGGCGAGACCGGGTGCGGTTACCCCATCGTCGTTAGAAATCAGAATACGCATGGGCTGTCCGTCTGCCCCACCGGCACCAGATCAACGAGTTCGCGCACCAATACGGTGGCGAAGCATCCGGCCGGGAGGACGAATTCCAGTTGCAGAATGTCAGGCTGGGGATAATGCCACGACAACCCGCCAATGGGCAGCCGCAGGATGCGACGTTCGTGGCTCATTCCGGCATTGATCAACCAATCGCGCAGATCCGCTTCGCGCTCGGCAATCGCCTGCTCCAGATCATGGACAGCGCCGGCAGTCGGTGAGTCACCTTCGCCCCACTGCGGACCGGTCGGGTGCAGGTCGAGAATCGCCAGGCGCGGATCGCTGCATTCGGCCTCACCGGCCGGGAAAAAACTGCGGCTGTCGGTGAACGCCAGCAGATCGCCGACCTGCGCCTGCTGCCAGGTACCATCGGCCACCCGGGCGGCCAGCACCTGATTGAAGAGAAAACTGCGCGCCGTCGACAGCAGCCGCGAGCGCACATTGCGCTGCTCCGGCAACGCTTTACGCGCCGCCCAGGCTCGCGCATCAACCACGTTGCCGCCGTCATGGCCGAAACGCTGGGCACCGAAATAATTGGGAATGCCTTGCCTGGCGATCAATTGCAGACGCTGTTCGATCGCGTCCTTGTCGCCGGCAAACTGGGTCAGGCGCAAGGTGAAGCCATTGGCCGAATGCGCGCCGCGTTGCAGCTTGCGCTTGTGCCGCGTGGTCTTGAGGATCTTCAGCGTATCGTTTTCCGCCGCCGACAGATCCGGGTCGGCCTTGCCTGGCAGTTGCACGCTGAACCACTGACGGGTCAGCGCCTGACGATCCTTGAGCCCGGCATAACTGACGGTGCGCAACGGCACGCCGGCAGCCTTGGCAATGCGCCGCGCGGCTTCTTCGGTGTTCAGTCCACGTTTTTCGACCCAGATCCACAGGTGCTCACCATCGCCGCTGAACGGGATGTCGAGCACTTCATCGACCTGGAAATCTTCGGCGATGGCTTTCAGTACTGCGGTGCCGAGTGGTTCGCCATAGGCCCGCGGGCCGAGCAATTGCAGTTCGTTCATGCGCGCAGCAACAAGGCAACGGAATGCACGGCGATGCCTTCTTCGCGACCGACAAAGCCGAGCTTTTCGGTGGTGGTAGCTTTCACGTTCACTTGATCCAGTTCAACTTGCAGGTCGGCGGCGATCAACGCGCGCATCGCTTCGATATGCGGGGCCATTTTCGGTGCCTGGGCGACGATGGTGTTGTCGACGTTGCCGACTTTCCAGCCCTTGGCGTGGATCAGCGCGACCACATGCCGCAGCAGCACACGGCTGTCGGCGCCCTTGAATTGCGGGTCGGTGTCCGGAAAGTGCTTGCCGATATCACCCAGCGCGGCCGCACCGAGCAAGGCATCGCTCAAGGCGTGCAGCAGGACGTCACCGTCGGAATGAGCGAGCAGCCCGAAGCTGTGTGCAATGCGCACGCCGCCCAGAGTAATGAAATCGCCTTCAGCGAAACGGTGAACATCGTAGCCGTGGCCAATACGCATAAAAAAACGCCCCGATTTTTGTCAGGGCGTGATTCTACCTGCATTAGCCGCGCAGAGCGCGTGCGTGATGCTGCAAGTGGTCGTCTATAAAGCTTGAGATGAAGAAATAGCTGTGGTCGTAGCCCGGTTGCAGACGCAATGTCAGCGGATGTTCCGCTTGTTTTGCCGCTTGTTGCAGGGCTTCGGGCTTGAGCTGGTTTTCGAGGAAATCGTCGCGATCGCCCTGATCGACCAGTAACGGCAGTTTTTCGGTGGCCTCGGCGATCAACGCGCAGGCATCCCATTCTTTCCACTTGGAGCGATCTTCACCCAGGTAACGGGAGAACGCCTTTTGCCCCCACGGGCAATCCATTGGATTGTTGATCGGCGAAAACGCCGACACCGACTGGTAGCGCCCCGGATTGCGCAGCGCACAAACCAGTGCACCGTGGCCGCCCATGGAATGGCCGCTGATGCTGCGTTTGTCCGACGCCGGGAAATGCGCTTCAACCAGTGAAGGCAATTCCTGCACGACATAGTCATGCATCCGATAGTGCCGCGACCACGGCTCCTGCGTGGCATTCAGGTAGAACCCTGCACCGAGGCCGAAATCCCAGGCGCCATCCGGATCGCCCGGTACGTCAGGGCCACGCGGGCTGGTGTCCGGCGCGACAATGATCAGGCCGAGTTCGGCGGCCATGCGCATCGCACCGGCCTTCTGCATGAAGTTCTCGTCGGTGCAGGTCAGACCCGACAGCCAGTACAGCACCGGCAGCTTGCCGCCCTGCTCCGCTTGCGGCGGCAGATACACGGCAAACACCATGTCGCAGCCGAGCACGTCGGAACGGTGGCGATAGCGCTTGTGCCAGCCGCCGAAACTTTTCTGACAGGAGATGTTTTCCAGACTCATGGGATTCTCCCAGCTGCAAGCGGCAAGCTTCGAGCTTCAAGAAAAGGCCAAAGCGCCCTGACTTGCAGCTTGAAGCTTTTAGCTTGGCGCTGCTTTTAGAAATGAATGACGGTACGAATGCTCTTGCCTTCGTGCATCAGGTCGAAGGCCTTGTTGATGTCTTCCAGACCCATGGTGTGGGTGATGAAAGTATCCAGCGGGATCTCGCCGCTCTGCGCCATGTCGACGTAGCTTGGCAACTCGGTACGGCCACGCACGCCGCCGAACGCCGAACCACGCCAGACGCGACCGGTCACCAGTTGGAATGGACGGGTCGAAATTTCCTGACCGGCACCGGCGACACCGATGATCACCGATTCGCCCCAGCCCTTGTGGCAGCATTCCAGCGCGGCGCGCATCAGTTGCACGTTGCCGATGCATTCGAAGGAGAAGTCGACGCCACCATCGGTCATGTCGACGATCACTTCCTGAATCAGACGATCAAAGTCTTTCGGGTTGACGCAATCGGTAGCGCCCAGCTGTTTGGCGATCTCGAACTTGGCCGGGTTGATGTCGATGGCGATGATCCGCGCGGCTTTGGCTTTCACTGCTCCGATCACGGCAGACAGACCGATGCCGCCCAGACCGAAGATCGCCACGGTGTCACCCGGCTTGACCTTGGCGGTGTTGATCACTGCACCGATACCGGTAGTCACGCCGCAACCGAGCAGGCAGACCTTTTCCAGCGGCGCATCCTTGGCGATTTTCGCCACGGAGATTTCCGGCAGCACGGTGTACTCGGAGAAGGTCGAAGTCCCCATGTAGTGGAAAATCGTTTGGCCCTTGTAGGAAAAGCGCGAGGTGCCGTCCGGCATCAGACCCTTGCCCTGAGTGGCGCGAATCGCCTGACACAGGTTGGTCTTGCCTGACTTACAGAATTTGCACTGGCCGCATTCCGGGGTGTACAGCGGAATCACGTGGTCACCGACCGCGACCGAGGTTACGCCCTCGCCGATCGCTTCAACGATCGCGCCACCTTCGTGGCCAAGGATCGACGGGAAGATGCCTTCCGGATCCGCACCGGACAAGGTGTAGGCGTCGGTGTGGCAAACCCCGGAAGCCACCACACGCAGCAACACTTCACCGGCCTTGGGCATGGCCACATCGACTTCTACGATTTCCAGCGGCTTCTTGGCCTCGAAGGCAACGGCGGCGCGCGACTTGATCATGCTGACTCTCCAGTGAATCCATTGAATAAAAAAGCAGACCGGCAGTGTAGTACAGCGCGATCTGATGAATAATCCGGACAAAAGCAAAACATTATTGCCATACAGGGATAATCAGCGATGTCCGAAAACCGCTGGGAAGGCATCGACGAGTTCGTCGCTGTCGCCGAATGCAGCCAATTCACCGCCGCAGCAGAACGCCTCGGGGTTTCTTCCTCGCACATCAGTCGACAAATCGTACGACTGGAGGAGCGATTGCAGACACGCCTGCTCTATCGCAGTACCCGTCGCGTGACCCTGACCGAAGCCGGACAGACCTTTCTGCAGCATTGTCAGCGCCTGCAGGACGGTCGCGAAGAAGCCCTGCGTGCGGTCGGCGATTTGACCAGTGAACCGAAAGGCATGCTGCGCATGACCTGCGCCGTGGCCTATGGCGAGCGGTTCATCGTGCCGCTGGTGACGCGGTTCATGGGGCTGTACCCGCAACTGCGGATCGACATCGAGCTGAGTAACCGCCAACTCGATCTGGTGCATGAAGGGCTGGATCTGGCGATTCGTCTGGGTCGGCTGCAGGATTCGCGATTGGTCGCCACGCGCCTGGCGCCGCGTCGGATGTTTCTGTGTGCGTCTCCGTCCTACATTGAGCGGTACGGGCGCCCACACAGTTTGTCGGAACTGAGCCGCCATAATTGCCTGATCGGCAGCTCGGACCTGTGGCAACTGGAACAGAACGGGCGGGAATTTTCCCAGCGCGTACAGGGAAACTGGCGCTGCAACAGCGGGCAAGCGGTGCTGGATGCGGCGCTGCAAGGAGTCGGGCTGTGCCAGTTGCCGGACTATTACGTGCTGGAGCATTTGCACAGCGGTGCGTTGATTTCATTGCTGGAGGCGCATCAGCCGCCGAATACGGCGGTGTGGGCGTTGTATCCGCAGCAGCGGCATCTGTCGCCGAAGGTGCGCAAGCTGGTGGATTTCTTGAAGGAAGGGCTGGCCGAGCGACCGGAGTATCGGAGCTGAAAAGCAAAAGATCGCAGCCTTCGGCAGCTCCTACAGATAAATGCGACCCCCTGTAGGAGCTGCCGAAGGCTGCGATCTTTTGATCTTTAGCGGCGGTTAGCCCAACGCTGACGCAACCACTCCAGGTCTTCCGGCCGGGTGACCTTGAGGTTATCCGCCCGCCCTTCGATCAGACGCGGTGCCAGACCGGCCCACTCCATCGCCGAGGCCTCATCGGTAATCACCGCATCCGCCACCAGACTGTCAGCCAACGCTCGATGCAACGCACCGAGGCGGAACATCTGCGGTGTATACGCCTGCCAGATCACGCTGCGATCAACGGTTTCGAGCACACGGCCGTGCTTGTCGACCCGCTTCAACGTGTCGCGCGCCGGCACGGCCAGCAGACCACCGACGGCATCATCCGCCAGCTCGGCCAGCAACTTGTCGAGATCGTCACGACTGAGGTTAGGCCGGGCCGCATCGTGCACCAGTACCCAGTCCTCATCATCGGCACCTTGTGCATGCAGATGCAGCAAGGCGTTGAGCACCGACCCGGAACGCTCCGCGCCGCCCTCGACGCGCTGAATCCGCGAGTCGCTGGCGCAGGCCAGGTTCGGCCAATAAGGATCATCAACAGCGAGACTGACCACCAGCCCCTTGAGGCTTGGGTGATCGAGGAAACAGCCGAGGCTGTGTTCGAGAATTGTGCGCCCGCCCAGTTGCAGGTATTGCTTGGGACGGTCCGCGGCCATTCGGGCACCGACGCCCGCGGCAGGAATCACGGCCCAGAAGGCCGGCAAGGAATCGATCATTGCGCGAGCTGGTAAAGGGTTTCACCGTCCTTGACCATGCCCAGCTCATGGCGAGCCCGCTCTTCAACGGTCTCCATGCCCTTTTTCAACTCGCTGACTTCAGCGTCCATCACCCGATTGCGCTCCAGCAGGCCTTCGTTCTCGGCGTGCTGATCAGCAATCTGCTGCTTCAGCTCGGCGACCTGCGCCAGACTGCCATTGCCCACCCACAGGCGGTACTGCAGACCGGCCAGCAGCAAGAGCAAAACGAGAAACAACCAGTAAGGACTGCGCATCGAATATCAGGTATCCAGTGAAAAAAGACAGCCACGCGAAAACTTTGAAACGTCTGATAGCACGAAGCCTGGAAGATCCAGGCTTGTGCATATAAGGCATCAGATTAGTGGCAAATCCATCGCTGTCACGACTTTTCCGACACAATCCGGTGTCTTTTTACCATTTACCACTCAGCCGCGGAACTCGCTGCGGCCGTTGTACTTGGCTTTGCCATTCAACTGCTCTTCGATACGCAGCAGTTGGTTGTACTTGGAAACTCGGTCGGAACGGCACAGCGAACCGGTCTTGATCTGGCCAGCCGAGGTGCCCACGGCCAGATCGGCAATGGTCGAATCTTCGGTTTCGCCCGAACGGTGCGAGATCACAGCGGTGTAACCGGCAGCCTTGGCCATCTGGATGGCTTCCAGGGTTTCGGTCAGGGTGCCGATCTGGTTGAACTTGATCAGGATCGAGTTGGCGATCTTTTTATCGATGCCTTCCTTGAGGATCTTGGTGTTGGTCACGAACAGGTCGTCGCCGACCAGTTGGGTCTTCTCGCCGATCTTGTCGGTGAGGATCTTCCAGCCCGCCCAGTCGGACTCGTCCAGACCGTCTTCGATCGAGATGATCGGATAACGTTCGGTCAGGCCTTTCAGATAATCGGCGAAACCTTCAGCAGTGAACACCTGGCCTTCGCCGGACAGGTTGTACTTGCCGTCTTCGTAGAATTCGCTGGCCGCGCAGTCCAGTGCCAGGGTCACGTCGGTGCCCAGCTTGTAACCGGCGTTGGCCACGGCTTCGGAGATCACTTTCAGCGCGTCTTCGTTGGACGCCAGGTTCGGTGCGAAACCGCCTTCGTCGCCAACGGCAGTGCTCAGGCCACGGGCCTTCAGCACAGCTTTGAGGTGATGGAAAATCTCGGTGCCCATGCGCAGACCTTCCGAGAAGGTCTTGGCGCCAACCGGCTGCACCATGAATTCCTGGATGTCGACGTTGTTATCGGCGTGCTCGCCACCGTTGATGATGTTCATCATCGGCACCGGCATCGAGTAAACACCGGGGGTGCCGTTCAGGTTGGCGATGTGTGCGTACAGTGGCAGGTCCTGGTCCTGCGCAGCCGCCTTGGCCGCAGCCAGGGATACGGCGAGGATGGCGTTGGCGCCCAGGGTTGCCTTGTTTTCGGTACCGTCGAGCTTGATCATCGCGTGGTCGAGGGCTTTCTGGTCGCTTGGGTCAGTGCCCAGCAGCAGATCGCGGATCGGACCGTTGATGTTGGCTACCGCCTTGAGCACGCCCTTGCCCAGGTAACGGCTCTTGTCGCCATCACGCAGCTCGAGCGCTTCACGCGAGCCAGA
>NZ_JBIUVO010000033.1:0-556 GCF_044742995.1 Pseudomonas sp. NPDC087803 | reverse complement strand
CCACGGTGGGATTGCCACGGGAGTCGATAACTTCACGACCTTTGTTGTCGACTATTTTTGCCATTGTTTTAAACACTCCAAAGTTGACGAAAACGACGCAGCTAGAGTAAATCTTTTTACCGTCGGCAAGTGGTGTGCAGCGGGCAGCTTGCAGACGACAACGCACATGCCCGAGGGCATGTGCGACAAATCGTGCGGTACTTTACCGGAGAAATGAGCTTTACGCGGTTTCTACCGTCGGAAAACTCTTCACCAGTTCGTCCAAAGCTTTGAGCTGGGCCAGAAATGGCTCCAGTTTGTCCAGACGCAAGGCGCAAGGGCCGTCGCATTTGGCGTTGTCCGGATCCGGATGCGCTTCGAGGAACAGACCGGCCAGCGCCTGGCTCATGCCGGCCTTGGCCAGATCCAGAACCTGTGCACGGCGACCGCCGGCGGAGTCGGCACGACCGCCAGGCATTTGCAGCGCATGGGTCACGTCGAAGAATACCGGGTACTCGAACTGCTTCATGATGCCGAAGCCGAGCATGTCGACCACGAGGTTGTTGTAGCCGAAGCT
>NZ_JBIUVO010000032.1:10825-52119 GCF_044742995.1 Pseudomonas sp. NPDC087803 | reverse complement strand
CGGCCGCACTTATCCCTGAAATACAAAACGCCCGATGCGGTGCATCGGGCGTTTTGAGACTGAAACAGGTGTAAACCTATTTCAGGACTAGACATCGGATTTGAGTGGGAGCGTTGTGCCATGGATCTGCGCCGCAGGTTGTTGTTGGGATTGATCCTGTTGCCGGGAATGGCTGTGGCCGCCGGCAAGTGTGAGCGCCTCGTCGTCACCGGCAGCCCGGATGCGCCGCCGTACCTGTGGCAGGATCCGCAGAATCCCAGGCACTTGATCGGCGCCAGTGCCGACCTGTTGCAGCAAGTGGCCAAGGATCTGGGGATCAAGGTCGAATTGCTCTACGCCGGCAAACGCGCGCAGGCCCTCGATGAAGTGCGCAGCGGGCGCATGGACATGCTGGCCGACACGCCGCTGATGTTCAACGAGCTGGAAAACCTCGACTACATCTATCCGCCATTGCTGGAAAACGACTATCTGGTGTGGACGCGCAAAGGCTCGACGCTGGTCTACAGCGAAGCCAGAGACCTTCACGGGCACACCGGCGGGATGTCGGAAAAGTCTCGAATGACCCAGGCATTCGGCGCTTTCGCCGAGCAGAATCTGACCCTGACCCGGACGGCAAACATCACCCAGGCCTTTCAGAAACTTCTGTTGGGTGAAGTGGAATATGTACTCGCCGGCCGCTACTCGGGCATGGCTGCCGCGCAGGCATTGGGCATGGCCAATGATCTGCTGGCCTTCGAGCAACCGATCGACCGACCAGGGCTGTTCCTCGCGGTTTCGCACAACTCGGCCTGCAACGATCCGTGGTTGCGCGGACAGCTCGCTAAAAAGATGACAGAATTGCCCGCGTCCGGACTGACCGAAGCCGCGCTGCAACGCAATATCGAGCGCTGGAAGGCTCAGCAGCAACAGCCGCAGCCATCTGTCAGTGCCCCAAAACAGTAGGGATTCTTAGTGAGTATTCGACCTCTTTTCGCGGCCATGGCCGTTCTGGCCCTGGCCGGCTGCGCCAACGATCCGGCACCCAATGAGCAAATGCGCCTGACCGAGCAGGCCATCACCCAGGCCAAGGCTGTCGGTGCGACCGCCGATGACCTGCCGGAAATGAAACTGGCCGAAGACAAGTTCAACCGGGCCAAGGGCAACATGACCGACGAGTCCTTCAAGAACGCCCGCATGCGTGCCGAACAGGCCGAACTGGACGCACGTCTGGCCGAAGCCAAAGTGCTGACGCAAAAGAGCGAAGAGCAATTGAATGTGTTGAACACCCGCATCATCCGTCTGCGCAAGCAACTGGGAGATGCCCAATGAGCCTCAAGTCCAAAGCCCTCGGCGGCCTGATCCTGGCCGGTTGCGCGAGCCTCTACGGTTGCGCAGGTCAACACAGCGAAGCCGCCTTGCAACAGGCCAGCAGCGATTTCCAGAAGGTCAAGGAAGATTCCAACGTGCTGCGTATCGCGCCCAAGGATGTGATCCGCGCCGGTGAGTCGCTGGCCCGTGCCGATCGTCTGTCGACCTATTGGGGCAGTGGCGGGGATGTCGCGCATTACGCCTACCTCAGTCAGCGTTATAGCGAAATCGCCCGCGAACACACCAATCTGGTGCTCAACGAAGAGCGCGCGGCGAAACTCGAGCTGGAACGCCAGCGCCTGCAACTGGCCCTGCGCGAGTCAAAACTGCTGAGCGTGCAGCAGCAGGGCAAGTGGCTCGAAGAGCAGATCGTGGCGCTGGCCACCACGCAAACTGATCGTGGTTTGGTGATGACCCTCGGTGACGTGCTGTTCGATACCGGCGAGGCGGAGCTGAAGAACTCGGCGAATCGCGTGGTGTTGAAGATCGTGCAGTTCCTGCAGCTCAACCCGAAACGCGTGGTGCGTATCGAGGGCTACACCGACAGCACCGGTGGCAAACAGGAAAACCTCAAGCTGTCGCGTGATCGCGCGCAAGCCGTGGCCGATGTACTGATGGACCTCGGGATTGAGGACAAGCGCATTCAGGTCGAAGGTTACGGTGACGAGTACCCGGTGGACGCCAACGCTTCCGAGCGCGGGCGGGCACAGAACCGTCGAGTGGAAATTGTGTTTTCCGACGAAAAGGGCCAGCTCGGCGCCGCCCGCTGAGGGCCGCGTCTCTGGAAAGCCCGGCCTGCTATGCAGCGCCGGGCTTTTTTACGTCTGTCGAATAGCGCGCAAATCCGTACAGTTGTAGCTGACACTGCACTGTACGGTCGACTATGGTGGCAACTGTCCCAGTACACTTCTAAACTGTTCCGGTATTGTTTCACACAAGAATAAAATGCCCGTGAAATCGAGTGCTGCGTCATGACCAACCTCTTGCTCTACCAACGTATTGCTCAACAACTGGCCGAAGACATCCGGCGCGGCGTCTATCAACCCGGGGAACGCGTGCCGTCGGTGCGCAAGATGAGTTCGCAGCTCAATGTCAGCCATGCAACGGTGTTGCAGGCCTACGCCAATCTCGAAGATCAGGGCCTGATCCGTGCACGGCCACAGTCCGGTTACTACGTGCACCAGACCCCGGCACTAACGGCGCCGACCCCGGACATCGCCCGGGTCGAACGCCCGGGCCTGGTCACCCGCGCCAGCATCATTCAGCAAGTGTTGGTCGAATCGCGGCGCGAGGGGGTTTTTCCGTTGGGCGCGGCGGTGCCGAGCGTCGATTACCTTCCGGTTCGTGCGCTGCATCAGCAACTGGCCAAGGTCACCCGATTTCATAGTCCGCGCGCTTTCAGCTACATGTTCAGCCCCGGTTTTGAACCGTTGCGCCGGCAAGTGGCAATCCGCATGCGCGATGCTGGCGTCGTGGTCGACCCGTCGGAAGTGGTGATCACCCACGGTTGTGTCGATGCCCTGCAGATGTCGTTGCGGGTGCTGACCCGTCCGGGCGATCTGATCGCCGCCGAATCGCCAACCTATTACGGTCTGCTGCAACTGGCCGACCTGCTGGGCTTGAAAGTGATCGAGATCCCCAGCGATCCGGCCACCGGCATGAGCCTCGAAGCCCTGCAACTGGCGGCCAACCAATGGTCGATCAAGGCGCTGGTGCTGACCACCCGGCTGAGCAATCCACTGGGCGGCACCATGCCCGAAGAGCGGCAGAAACAATTGCTGCGCCTGGCCTCGGATTTCGATATCCAGATCGTCGAAGACGACATCTATGGCGAGTTGATGTTCGAGCAGGGCCGCACCAAAGCCCTCAAGGCCTACGATCGACTGGATCGGGTGATCTACTGCTCGAGTTTTTCCAAGACGTTGTCGCCGGGCGTGCGGGTCGGCTGGATGATCGCCGGCAAATATCAGCAGGAAATCCAGCGTCTGCAGACGTTCACCACGCATTCGGCGTGCAGCGTCACGCAGATGGCGATTGCCGCTTATCTGGAAAATGGCGGTTATGACCGGCATTTACGGTACATCCGCCAGGAATACCGGAAAAACCTCAGCGCTTTCCAGCTGGCGGTGCAGCAGTACTTCCCCGAAGGCACGCAAATGACCCGGCCCACGGGCGGTTTCATCCTTTGGGTGAGTCTGCCGGGCAGGGTCAATACCCAGGAATTGCACGTCCGTGCTTTGCAGCAGGGCATCAGTATTGCACCGGGGCTGATCTTCAGTAATACCGAGCAGTTCAACCACTGCATCCGCCTGAACTGCGGCACGCCGTGGAATCGCGAGGCGGAACGGGCGCTGATGACCCTCGGGTTGCTGGCGACTCAACTGTGTCAGGAAACGGCTGGCGGATTCTGAACGAGTGGCGCGTCATGCTTGTCTTGTGACGCTCAACAGGCGAGCATATGGCCCTCTGCCGTTAGTGTTGTGGGGCTCATGAAAGCGATTTTGCCTGCTGCCTGGATTTTGCTTGGTGCGTTGATGATGGGCCATGCGCCCGGTGTCATGGCAGCCGCCGTTCAGGAAAAGCCTGCGGCGTCAGCACCAGCGAGCAAAACGGCCAGCAACAAAGCCGTTGCGGATAAGAAAGCTCAAGTTAAAAAAGCCCCGCAAAAGAAAGCCGCCCCGGTGAAGAAGCGGCCCCCGATCGCCTCCAAGTCAAAACCGGCCAGCGAGGTGGCGAAAACCCGACTGCCACCGGCCAAGCTTGATCTGAGCCTGCCCAAGGACATGGTCCAGCAACTCAAACCCGCCGGTACTGTAACGCTGCCCAAACACGAGGCGATCCTGCCGCAGATGTTCGGCGAGAAGAACAGCGGCTTCCAGCTCAACGGCCGTTTGCTCAGCAACGAAATGCAGTTGCAACTGCGCAATGAAGAGCGCCGCGAAGTCGAAGGCGCCGCGCTGGATTTCGAGTTCAAGCAATAAATTCAAACGATCCGTGACCCGCGAACCAGACGCTTTGTCGGAGACTGGTCAGTCACATTCAGTTATCGGTAAAAACCCCGGTTCAGGGAATTTGAAACAGCCGTTTTAGCGGTTACTCTGTCCGTGTCTCTTTAACACATTGCCCGTCGCGAGGACTTGCTCGTCATGAAATGCCGTGAAGGCTGTGGCGCCTGTTGCATTGCCCCTTCCATCAGCTCCGCCATTCCAGGCATGCCCAACGGCAAACCTGCCGGCGAACGGTGCGTGCAACTCTCGGTCGAAAATCTGTGCAACATTTTCGGCCAGCCGGAGCGCCCGGCGGTCTGCTCCGGATTTGCCGCCGATGTCGAAGTCTGTGGCAGCAACTCGGAAGAGGCGATCAGGTTGATCGGCTGGTGGGAGCAAATGACGGCGGCGTGATGTGTCAAACGAACGGAACTTCAACAATAAGGAATAAGACTATGGGTTCGCTGCATCGTATCGCTGTGTTGTGTGGTTTGACCGCTGTGCTGGCGACATCGGTCGCTCAGGCTGAGGACTGGAAAGTCGCCAAGGAGCAGGACGGGATCAAGGTTTCGCTGGCCGAAGTGCCGGGCTCTGACTACAAGTCCTATCAGGGTGTTGCCCTGATGAAGACCACCGTTGCCAAACTGCGTGCCTTGCAGGAAGACGTAGCCGGGGCCTGCACCTGGATCTACGAGTGCAAATCCCAGAAGCTGCTCAAGAACGAGGGTACTCAGAGCTGGACCTACACGCAGTTCAACACGCCATGGCCCGTGACTTCGCGTGATTCGGTGCTGCACATCACCACCGTCGAAGGCGCTGATGGCAGCCTGACCCGCAATCTCGAAGGTGTACCGAAGTACGTTCCGGAAGAGAAGGGTTTCGTTCGCGTCGCTCAGGTCAAAGGCTTCTGGAAGTTCGTACCGAAAGGCGATCAGGTCGAAGTGACCTATCAAGTACACACCGAGCCAGGCGGCAGCGTGCCGAGCATGATCGCCAACAAGTTCGTGGTCGACGCACCGTTCAACACGCTTAAAGCCCTGAAAGAACGCGCCGAGAAGTAATCTTCGCGCTGACTGCAAAACGCCCCGACCGATTCGGGGCGTTTTTGTTTTGTCGTTATATTGTGTTTCCAGATATGCGTTGGACGAAATTTTCACAAAGCGTTCCAGACAATTCACCCGCGCAATTTACTGAGTCCCGATGCGTCTGCCGGTATGAAAGAGTCGGGCAGCGGGGCAGTAATCAATGGCAATGCTGCCGTTGATCGTGCAACATTTGCGCACCGCGCACGCCCCGGGGCCTGGAATGGCCAAAAGAGGGCATGGCGCCGCCGTATTTTGCAACTTCAACTTCCAATGGGTCCTAAAACGACATGGCAAACCCGGACGCCCTGAATCAGCAGCGATCTTCCACTCGCCTGCTGCAACCGACCGTCAAATCGCATCTGGCCTACACACTGCTGTGTGCCCTGGTCATGATGGTGATGTTTTCCGTGCTGCGCCTCGCGCTGCTGGTTTACAACCGCGAGATGATCCTCGACACCCCGGCTTCGACCTTCCTCGAAGCGTTCGCCAACGGCCTGCGTTTCGACCTGCGTCTGGTGGTCTACGTCTGCGTTCCGCTGGTGCTGGCACTGTTCAGCGCGCGGGCGATGGCCGCTCGCGGTTTCTTCCGTCTGTGGCTGACCGTCGCCTCGAGCATCGCGCTGTTCCTCGGTCTGATGGAGATGGACTTCTACCGTGAGTTTCACCAGCGCCTCAATGGTCTGGTGTTCCAGTACGTGAAGGAAGACCCGAAAACCGTGATGAGCATGCTCTGGTACGGTTTCCCGGTGGTGCGCTATCTGCTGGCGTGGGTCATCGGCACGGTGATCCTGACCCTGGCCTTCAAGGGCGCCGACCGTGCGACCCGTCCACGCGGCCCGTTCAGCGGTGGCAACGTCGGCACCCGTCAGGTGGCGCCGTGGTACACGCGTCTCGCGGTATTCGTGGTCTGCCTGCTGATCTGCGTGGTGGCTGCCCGTGGCACCCTGCGTCAGGGCCCGCCGCTGCGTTGGGGTGACGTGTACACCACCGAATCGAACTTCGCCAACCAGCTCGGCCTTAACGGTACGCTGTCGCTGATCGCGGCCGCCAAGGACCGCATGGGCGAGGACCGCGACAACATCTGGAAAGCCACCCTGCCGCAGGAACAGGCGCAGAAAGTGGTGCGCGAGATGCTGGTGATGCCGGACGACAAACTGGTCGATGCCGACATCGCGGCGGTGCGTCGTGACTACACGCCACCGGCCGACAAGACACTGCCGATCAAGAACGTGGTGGTGATCCTGATGGAAAGCATGGCCGGTCACTCGGTCGGCGCCTTGGGCGCACCGGGCAATATCACGCCGTACCTCGACAAGCTGTCGAAGGAAGGCCTGCTGTTCGACCGTTTCTTCTCCAACGGCACCCATACCCACCAGGGCATGTTCGCCACCATGGCGTGCTTCCCGAACCTGCCGGGCTTCGAATACCTGATGCAGACCCCGGAAGGCAGCCACAAGCTGTCCGGCCTGCCGCAGCTGCTCAGCGCGCGCAAGTATGACGACGTGTATGTCTACAACGGCGACTTCGCCTGGGACAACCAGTCGGGCTTCTTCAGCAACCAGGGCATGACCAACTTCGTTGGCCGTAACGACTTCGTCAACCCGGTGTTCTCCGATCCGACCTGGGGCGTGTCCGACCAGGACATGTTTGACCGTGGTCTGGTGGAACTGAAGGCACGGGAAAACGGCAAGCCGTTCTACGCGCTGCTGCAAACCCTGTCCAACCACACGCCATACGCCTTGCCGACGCCATTGCCGGTGGAGCGTGTGACCGATCGTGGCAGCCTCAACGAACACTTGACCGCCATGCGTTACGCCGACTGGGCACTGGGTCAGTTCTTCGAGAAGGCGCGTAAAGAGCCGTACTTCAAGGAAACCCTGTTCGTGATCGTCGGCGACCACGGTTTCGGCAACGAGCGCCAGATCACCGAAATGGACCTGGGCCGCTTCAACGTGCCGATGCTGATGATCGCCCCGGGCATCCAGGAGAAGTTCGGTACCCGTGACCATACCGTGGGCACCCAGATCGACATCGTGCCGACCATCATGGGGCGTCTGGGTGGCGAAGTCCGTCATCAGTGCTGGGGTCGCGACCTGCTGAACCTGCCGGCCGGCGACACCGGTTTCGGTGTGATCAAGCCGTCGGGCAGCGAGCAGACCACCGCCATCGTCACCGCCGACCAGATCCTGGTGCTGCCGAAAGAGAAGGAAATGGCGCCGAAAATTTACCAGTACCAACTGGGCGCGAACCCTTCTGCCGAGATCATTCCGGACGCCCCGCGGACCGCCGAACTGAAGCTCAAGCTTGAAGCGTTCCTGCAAACGGCGACCAAAAGCCTGATGGACAACACCGCTGGTGTGGTCAACGGCAAGCCAGACTGATGCCGTTGCTTTAACAACCGCGCAATAAAAAAGAGGCCCTTTCGGGGCCTCTTTTTTTTACCGGCTAATTCGTCATATCCGGCCAAGTAACAGCAGTACCAACAGCACCACCAACACCACGCCGATAATGCCCGAAGGACCGTAACCCCAACTTCTGGAGTGCGGGAAGACCGGCAGACCACCGATCAGCAACAGGATCAGGATAATGATAAGAATTGTGCCCATGTCGATTTCCTTGTTGATAGTGTTCGAGAAGTCTTGGTGTTCAAGGGCGGCTGGAAGCTAACTAATTCCAGCCGGCTTACAAGTTCCGACTGGTGCATATGAAAGAAAATTCAATGTTTTTTTAATGTATTTGGATTACTCGTTTATTTCCTTTAAAGCGCGAGATCAAAAGATCGCAGCCTTCGGCAGCTCCTACAGGGATCGGTGTAGGAGCTGCCGAAGGCTGCGATCTTTTGATCCTGTATTCAGCAATCTGATGGAGCGTGGGCCGCCGCAGATCCTTCGCTACACTCCGCGCATCTCCTACGGAACAACAAGGCTGTCTGCTATGCAAAATCGCATGATGATCACTGGCGCGGGATCAGGTCTGGGTCGCGAAATCGCGCTGCGCTGGGCGCGTGAAGGCTGGCAACTGGCCTTGTCCGACGTCAGCGAGCCGGGCCTGCAGGAAACCCTGAAACTGGTGCGCGAGGCCGGTGGCGACGGTTTTACCCAGCGTTGCGATGTGCGTGATTACAGCCAGCTCACCGCGTTTGCCCAGGCCTGCGAAGTGAAATTGGGTGGCATCGACGTGATCGTCAACAACGCCGGTGTGGCCTCCGGCGGGTTCTTCAGCGAGCTGTCGCTGGAGGACTGGGACTGGCAGATCGCGATCAACCTGATGGGCGTGGTCAAGGGCTGCAAGGCGTTCCTGCCGTTGCTGGAGCAGAGCAAAGGCAAGATCATCAACATCGCCTCGATGGCGGCGTTGATGCAAGGCCCGGCAATGAGCAACTACAACGTGGCCAAGGCCGGCGTGGTGGCGCTGTCGGAAAGTCTGTTGATCGAACTGGCGCAGCAGGAAGTCGCTGTGCACGTAGTCTGCCCGTCGTTCTTCCAGACCAACTTGCTCGATTCGTTCCGTGGGCCAACGCCGGCCATGAAAGCTCAGGTCGGCAAGTTGCTGGAAAGTTCGCCGATCACGGCTGCCGACATCGCTGACTATATTTATCAGCAAGTGGCTGTCGGCGAGTTCATGATCCTGCCGCACGAACAGGGGCGCATGGCCTGGGCGATCAAACAGAAGAACCCGCAACTGATCTACAACGAGATGACCAGCATGGCCGATAAAATGCGCGCCAAGGCCAGACAAACCAACGGCTGAACTTGCCCGGCGGTTGGCGCGTCGTTAGGGTGGCCGCATTGGTCACCCTGTCGAGACGCTTAAATGCTCAATTACCTGTGGTTTTTCCTCGCGGCGCTGTTTGAAATCGCCGGTTGTTTCGCCTTTTTCATGTGGCTGCGTCAGGGCAAGAGTGCCTTGTGGGTGATCCCGGCACTGCTCAGCCTGACCCTGTTCGCGCTGTTGTTGACCCGCGTCGAAGCGGCTTACGCCGGACGCGCCTATGCCGCGTATGGCGGGATCTACATCGTCGCGTCGATCGGCTGGCTGGCGGTGGTCGAGCGGGTGCGCCCGCTGGGGTCGGACTGGATCGGTGTGGCACTGTGCGTGATCGGCGCCAGCGTGATTCTGTTCGGGCCGCGTTTTTCCGCCGCGTGAGGCGAGACTGTTTAGCCATTTGCGGGAAACGTCTGAAGGGCGCGGCGCTTGAGGGTGTAGGGCAAGACTGAATTGCTCGCCACGCATTGTAGAGCGCCCGCGCACCGCGCATCTTCAGGGCTGGCTAACCCTGAAGGATGAATTCCATGCTTGTACTCAGCCGTGTAGTGGGCGAGTTGATTTCCATCGGTGACGAGATTTCCGTGCGCGTGTTATCGGTCAACGGTTCCAGCGTGCGCTTTGGTGTCGAAGCGCCGCAGAAGGTCAATGTGCACCGCTCTGAAGTCTACGAGCGGATCCAGCGCAAACAGATCACCGAAAAGGCTCGCTGAGCGTTCAGTCGAACAGATGCTTGGGCACATCGTGCTTGAGCATCAATTGGCATTGCTCGCTTTCCGGGTCGAAGACGATCAGCGCCTGGCCTTTGGTCAGCGCCTGGCGTACGCGCAGCACGCGGGTTTCCAGTGGGGTGTCATCACCGTTGTCGGTGCCGTCGCGGGTGACGAAATCCTCGATCAGGCGCGTGAGGGTGTCGACTTCAAGAGCGTCGTAGGGAATCAGCATGGGCACCTCGGCTAAATCAATGGCGGGATGCTACGGCGATTGGAGGCTGGCTGCCAGTTTTGTGTGAGCGGCTCTGGCCCCATCGCTGGCAAGCCAGCTCCCACAGTTTTCGAGGTGGACCACCTGTCTGTTTACATCATCAAACTCTGTGGGAGCTGGCTTGCCAGCGATGGGGCCAGACCAGCCACCACAGAACCCCGGATCAGCTGTCGGAACGCTGCCCTACCAGGCTGTCCACCGACGGCACCCGGGTATCGCTCTCCATCTGCGTCTCATGTTCGATCTGATGACTGAAGCGATCCAACGACGCATTGGCCGGCGCCGCATCGCTGGCGAACACCGGCGGACTCAGAATGTACGCCCCAAGCAAGCGACTGAGCGCCGCCAGACTGTCGATGTGCGTGCGCTCGTAACCATGGGTCGCATCGCAGCCAAAGGCGAGCAGGGCGGTGCGGATATCGTGCCCGGCGGTCACCGCCGAATGCGCATCGCTGAAGTAATAGCGGAACAGGTCGCGGCGCACCGGCAGTTCGTTTTCACTGGCCAGACGCAGCAAATGCCGCGACAGGTGATAGTCATAAGGCCCGCCGGAATCCTGCATCGCCACGCTCACCGCGTGTTCGCTGGAATGCTGACCGGGCGCGACCGGCGCTATGTCGATGCCGACGAACTCGCTGACATCCCACGGCAAGGCCGCCGCCGCGCCGCTGCCGGTTTCTTCGGTGATGGTGAACAACGGGTGACAGTCGATCATCAACTCCTGGCCGCTGTCGACGATGGCCTTGAGCGAGGCGAGCAGGGCTGCAACGCCAGCCTTGTCATCGAGGTGTCGGGCGCTGATGTGGCCGCTTTCGGTGAATTCCGGCAGCGGGTCGAACGCCACCACGTCGCCGACGCTGATGCCCAGTGATTCGCAATCGGCCTTGGTCGCGCAGTAGGCATCCAGACGCAGTTCGACGTGATCCCAACTGATCGGCATTTCGTCCACGGCGGTGTTGAACGCGTGCCCGGAGGCCATCAGCGGCAGCACGCTGCCACGAATCACGCCGTTGTCGGTGAACAGGCTGACCCGGCTGCCCTCGGCAAACCGGCTCGACCAGCAGCCGACCGGGGCCAGGGTCAGCCGGCCGTTGTCTTTCACCGCACGCACAGCGGCACCGATGGTGTCGAGGTGCGCGGAGACGGCGCGGTCGGGGCTGTTTTTCTTGCCCTTGAGCGTGGCGCGGATGGTGCCGCGACGGGTCATCTCGAAAGGGATGCCAAGTTCTTCCAGACGCTCGGCGACGTAACGCACGATGGTGTCGGTGAACCCGGTAGGGCTGGGAATGGCGAGCATTTCCAGCAGGACTTTTTGCAGGTAGTTCAGATCCGGTTCGGGGATTTGAGTGGTCATGGAAACTCCTGATGAGTTGAGGCGCATCGATGGTTTCGATGAGGGGTGATTTAGGGTGTCTGTTGCGGCCCCCTTCGCGAGCAAGCCCGCTCCCACATTTGGAATGCGTTCAACCTGTGGGAGCGGGCTTGCTCGCGAAGGCGTCAGTCCAGACGCATCGGAATCAAGAAACAGCCGGCTGACTGTGCGGAAACAACAAGTCGACAAAGCGCTCCGCCGTCGGCTGCGGCTCGTGATTGGCCAGTCCGGCGCGTTCGTTGGCTTCGATAAACACGTACTCCGCTTGATCCGCTGCCGGCACCATCAGGTCGAGGCCGACCATCGGAATGTCCAGCGCCCGCGCGGCGCGCACGGCGGCATCGACCAGAGTCGGGTGCAGAATCGCCGTAACGTCTTCCAGCGTGCCACCGGTGTGCAGATTGGCCGTGCGACGCACGAACAGATGCTCGCCCGCCGGCAGAATGCTGCTGTAGTCATAACCGGCGGCGTGCAAGGTGCGCTGGGTTTCGTGATCCAGCGGGATCTTGCTCTCGCCACTGGTGGCGGCTTGTCGACGGCGGCTCTGCGCCTCGATCAATGCACCGATCGAATGATGGCCGTCACCGACCACCTCGGCGGGACGACGAATCGCTGCTGCCACCACCTCGAAGCCAATCACCAGAATCCGCAGGTCGAGACCTTCGTGGAAGCTTTCGAGCAGCACACGGCTGTCAAAATGTTTGGCGGCTTCGATGGCCTGCTGCACCTCTTCGATGCTCTGCAGATCCACCGCCACCCCTTGACCCTGTTCACCGTCGAGTGGCTTGACCACCACCCGCTGGTGCTCATCGAGAAACGCCAGATTGTCATCGGCGTTGCCCGCCAGTTGCTGCGAGGGCAGTTTCAGACCGGCAGCCTTCAGCACCTTATGGGTCAGGCTCTTGTCCTGGCACAGGCTCATGCTGATCGCGCTGGTCAGGTCGCTCAGCGATTCGCGGCAGCGCACCCGGCGTCCGCCGTGGCTGAGGGTGAACAGCCCGGCTTCGGCATCATCCACCTGCACGTCGATGCCACGCCGATGCGCTTCCTCGACGATGATCCGCGCATAAGGGTTGAAGTTGGCTTCCGGTCCGGGACCGAGGAACAGCGTCTGATTGATGCCGTTCTTGCGCTTGATGGCGAAGGTCGAAAGGTTGCGAAAACCGAGCTTGGCGTAGAGGTTCTTCGCCTGACGGTTGTCATGCAGCACCGACAGATCCAGATAACTCAGGCCGCGACTCATGAAGTGCTCGACCAAATGCCGCACCAGCACTTCGCCGACACCGGGCCGCGAGCACTGCGGATCCACCGCCAGGCACCACAGGCTGCTGCCGTGTTCCGGGTCGTTGAAGGCTTTCTGGTGATTGAGGCCCATGACGCTGCCGATCACTGCGCCGCTGTCTTCATCTTCGGCCAGCCAGTACACCGGGCCGCCCTGATGATGCGGAGTCAGTCGCGTGGCGTCGATCGGCAGCATGCCGCGTGCCTGATACAGCAGATTGATCGCCTGCCAGTCCGCTTCGCTTTGCGCCCGACGAATACGGAAGCCGCGAAACACGCGGGTGGCCTGGCGGTAGTCGCTGAACCACAGGCGCAGGGTGTCGGACGGGTCGAGAAACAGTTGCGTCGGTTCCAGCCCCAGAATCTGCTGCGGCGCGGCGACGTAAAGGGCGATATCGCGCTCGCCGGGCTGCTCGTTGAGCAGTTCCTGCGCCAGCGTTGCCGGGTCAGGAAAGGTGTGACCGATCAGCAGCCGGCCCCAACCGCAATGCACGGCAATGGGGTCGGCGCCGAGTTCGCTGCCGTCTTCGGCCAGACGCGCCTGCAAGCGTTCATACGACGGCGTCTGACCGCGTAACAGGCGTTGGTTGATCGCCGTGGCGTGAGGTTTCATCAATCAGATTCCTTGTTCACTGAGCCACAGGTTCAGGGCCGCCAGTTGCCACAGTTTCGAACCGCGCAATGGCGTCAGTTGGCCTTGCGGATCAGTCAGCAATTTGTCGAGCATGGCCGGGTTGAACAGGCCACGATCCTGGCTCGGATCGAGCAGCAGTTCGCGCACCCAGTTCAAGGTGTCGCCCTGCAAATGCTTGAGGCCGGGCACCGGGAAGTAGCCTTTCTTGCGGTCGATCACTTCGCTTGGAATCACCAGGCGCGCAGCTTCTTTCAACACCTGTTTGCCGCCGTCGGGCAGCTTGAACTGGCCGGGAATTCGCGCCGACAGTTCCACCAGGCGATAGTCGAGAAACGGCGTGCGCGCCTCCAGGCCCCAGGCCATGGTCATGTTGTCGACGCGTTTGACCGGGTCGTCTACCAACATCACCGTGCTGTCCAGGCGCAGGGCTTTGTCGACTGCGGCATCGGCGCCGGGTTGTGCGAAATGTTCCTTGACGAAGTCGCCGGCCGCGTCATTCGCGGTCAGCCATTTCGGCTGTACGGTGGCCGCGTAGTCGTCGTAGCTGCGGTCGAAGAACGCCGCGCGATAGGCTGCGTACGGATCGGCCGCGCCGTCGACTTGCGGGTACCAGTGATAGCCGGCGAACAGCTCGTCGGCGCCCTGGCCGCTTTGCACCACTTTGCAGTGCTTGGCCACTTCGCGGGACAACAGGTAGAAGGCGATGCAATCGTGGCTGACCATCGGCTCGCTCATCGCGCGGAATGCGGCGGGCAATTGCTCGATGATCTCTTTTTCGTCGATGCGCAATTGATGGTGTTGGGTGCCGTAGTGTTTGGCGATCAGATCGGAATACTGGAATTCATCACCACGCTCGCCGCCGGCATCCTGAAAACCGATGGAAAAGGTCGACAGGTTCTCCACACCGACTTCGCGCAACAAGCCAACCAACATGCTCGAATCGACACCGCCGGAGAGCAGCACGCCGACATCCACCGCTGCGCGTTGACGAATCGCCACCGCTTCACGGGTGCTGTCGAGCACGCGGTCGCGCCAGTCTTCGAGGGTCAGATTTTTCTCGTCGTCGTGTGGGCCGTAGGGCAGGGTCCACCAGGTTTTCTGCTCGGTGCGGCCATCGGCTTCG
This sequence comes from Pseudomonas sp. NPDC087803, assembly GCF_044742995.1. NCBI lineage: Bacteria > Pseudomonadati > Pseudomonadota > Gammaproteobacteria > Pseudomonadales > Pseudomonadaceae > Pseudomonas > Pseudomonas sp. NPDC087803. Next base: position 37,541 of record NZ_JBIUVO010000032.1, on the reverse strand, counting down.
ACGCGCATCCAGGTCGCTGGCGGCAGCTTTTCGATGCCGGCGAGCAAGGTGCGTGGAGCAGGTACTACCGCGTGGAAATTCAGATAATGATTGAGCGCCACCGGATCGAGGATCGGGTTGATGTCGCCGCCCTTGAGCAGCGCCGGCAGGGCCGAGGCAAAGCGCAAACGCTGGCCGGTGCGCGACAGGTACAAAGGCTTGACGCCGAGACGGTCACGGGCGATGAACAGGCGCTGGGCGTCGCGCTCCCAGATGGCGAACGCGAACATGCCGTTGAGTTTCGGCAGCAGCGCTTCGCCCCAAGCGTGGTAGCCCTTGAGCAGCACTTCGGTGTCGCCACCGGAATAGAAGGCGTAGCCGAGCGCTTCGAGTTCGGCGCGCAGTTCCGGGAAGTTGTAGATCGCGCCGTTGAAGGCCAGGGACAAGCCCAGTTGACTGTCGATCATCGGCTGCGCCGAGCCGTCCGACAGGTCCATGATTTTCAGGCGACGATGGCCCAGGGCAATCGGCCCTTGGGCATGGAAGCCCCACGCGTCGGGGCCGCGAGGGGCCAGGTGATGGGTGATTCGCTCAACCGCTGCAAGGTCTGCAGGTTGATGATCAAAACGTAACTCGCCAGCTAATCCGCACATAAAGTCCTTACCGGTTTTTCCGTTGGGGAGGGGTCATTCAAGTCTGGCCAAAATGGCCGGTACTCAGAAACTGACCCGCTGCAGATGTGGGAGTTTTAGAACGATGAGTTATAAGCGGGGGCGACTGACCAGTGGCCAGTCGCGATTTTCATTTGCCGCGAATCAACGTGCGCAGGGCAAAACGATTGGGATGGCAGGCCTCGGCGACACTTCTGGGCAGTGGCAGCGGCTCGTTGTCCAGCCACGCCGCGAGCAGTTCGCCAGACAGCGGCGCGGTAATCAGCCCGCGTGAACCGTGGCCGCTGTTGATGTACAGGCCGTCGAGCCACGGGCAGGCGATGTCCGGCACCTGTCGCGCATCCTTGCCCAGCGCGGCATAGGCCTGAGCGAAGGCTGCGCGCTCGGCGAGGGGGCCGACGATCGGCAGATAATCGGGACTGGTGCAGCGGAACGCGGCGCGTCCCTCCAGGGTTTCCGGAGGCAGTTGATTGACGTGCAGACGTGTCACCAGATCGCTGGAGATTTCCTCGAGCATCGCCAGATTGCCCAGGTGTTCGGCGGTGGTCGGCGTCAGGTCATCGCTGCTGAAGTCGAAACTCGCCCCCAGCGTGTGTTCGCCCAGGCGTGCCGGCGCGACATAACCTTCGGCGCAGACCACGGTGCGCAGCGCCTGACTCTCGGCGGTTTGCGGCAGGCGCGTGATCTGCCCGCGAATGCGTTTGAGCGGCAACTCCGCGCTTTGCGCAAAGCGTTTGATTTCGGCAGCGCCGGCCAATACCACCACTGGCGCGCTGGCGAGCAGGCGGTCGCCGTCGAAGGCTTGCCACTGACCCTCGACCTTGCGCAGTTCCAGCACGTCGTGATGCTTGAGCAGTTCGATGTTCGCTTGCGTGGCTTGCGCCTGGCACAGCGCCGGCGGATGCACCCAGCCACCTTCGGGGTAGAACAGCCCGCCATGGGCCACGGCGATACCGGCCTGAGTTTCGGCTTGCGGCTGATCAAGCCAGTGCACCAGATCCTCTGGGAACGCCGCGGCCAGTTGCGCCTGACGCTCGGCTTCCTTGGCATTGAAGGCCAGTTGCAGCACACCGCAATCGTCCCAGTCGGTGCCGCGTTGCAGGGTTTCCAGCAGACGGCGGGTGTAGCCGAAACCGCTGACGATCAGTTGCGACAACGCGGTGCCGTGGGCCGACAATTTCAGATAGAGCACGCCCTGCGGATTGCCCGACGCCTCCTGCGCCACGGCCTCGTGACGCTCCAGTAGGCTGACTTGCCAGCCACGGGCGGCGAGGCTGGCAGCGGTCGCACAACCGGCCAACCCGGCGCCGATCACCAGCGCGCGCCGCTCGCCGGTCAGCGGGGCAGGGCGGGCAAACCACGGTTTGTCCGGCAGCGGTGGCGCGACGTCCTGCGGCCAGCCGAGAAACTCGCCGCGCAGGATTTCCCATTTGTGGCCGATGCCCGGCGTGCGCTTCATCTTGAACCCGGCGGCGTTGAGCAAGCGTCGCACCCAACCGGTGCTGGTGAAGGTGCTGATGGTCGAGCCGGGCGCGGCCAGCCGCGCCAGTTCGGCGAACAGTTCGGCGGTCCACATGTCGGGGTTTCTCGCCGGAGCGAAACCGTCGAGAAACCACGCGTCGATCTGCGCATCGAGTTGCGGCAGTTGTTCCAGCGCATCGCCGATCAGCAGCGTCAGCGTGACCCGGCCATTACCCAGAATGATCCGCTGAAAGCCCTGATGGATCGCCACGTAATGCGTCAGCAACTGATCGGCCAGCGGCTTCAGATCCGGCCACAAGGCCAGTGCCCGTTGCAGATCCGCCGGGCTCAGCGGGTACTTTTCGACGCTGACAAAATGCAGCCGCGCACCGGCCACCGCGTGCTGCTCGAACAGCTGCCAGGCGCAGAGAAAATTCAGCCCGGTGCCGAACCCGGTTTCGCCGATCACCAGTCGCCCGTGCGCCGGCAGCGCGGCAAAACGCTCGGCCAGACGGTTCTGTTCAAGGAACACGTAGCGGGTTTCATCCAGCCCCGACTGATCGGAAAAATACACGTCATCGAACACCCGCGAACGCGGGCGCCCGTGGTCATCCCAGTCGAGTTGGGCATGGGGCAGTACAGGTTTCATGGCAGGCTCGGCAACGACAAGGCGGCCATTCTAGCTGATCGGACGGCGGGTGCTTGATCCATGGCAAGGCCTGGCTGGGCAGTCTCGAAGACAATCGATGATTTGCACGCTGAGCAGAGGACCCTGTGGTGAGGGGATTTATCCCCGATCGGATGCGTAGCATTCGCAATCCCGCTACCAGCATGCACCTGGCGTTGAATGATTTTTGGGGCCGCTGCGCTGCCCATCGGGGATAAATCCCCTCACCACAGAGTTTTTCTTGAAGCCAAGAGGAGTGGAATTTCTCTGCTGCGCCCATGCCCAATCCGCTAGTCTTGCTGAATCCTGGAAGGAGCCGTTCCCATGTTTGAATCCGCCGAAATCGGCCATGCCATCGACAAAGAGACTTACGACGCCGCTGTGCCCGCACTGCGTGAAGCACTGCTCGAGGCGCAGTTCGAGTTGCAGCAGCAGAAGCGTTTCCCGGTGATCATTTTGATCAACGGCATCGAAGGCGCGGGCAAGGGCGAGACTGTCAAGTTGCTCAACGAGTGGATGGACCCGCGCCTGATCGAGGTGCGCACCTTTGATCAGCAGACCGACGAAGAACTGGCGCGGCCACCGGCATGGCGCTACTGGCGGATGCTCCCGGCCAAGGGGCGGATGGGAGTGTTCTTCGGCAACTGGTACAGCCAGATGCTTCAGGGCCGTGTGCATGGGCTGTTCAAGGACCCACGTCTGGATCAGGCAATCAACGCCGCCGAGCGTCTGGAAAAAATGCTCTGCGATGAAGGCGCGCTGATCTTCAAGTTCTGGTTTCACCTGTCGAAGAAACAGATGAAGGCTCGCCTCAAGGCATTGGCCGACGATCCTCTGCACAGCTGGCGCATCAGCCCGCTGGACTGGCAGCAATCGCAGACCTACGACAAGTTCGTCAAATACGGCGAGCGCGTGTTGCGCCGTACCAGTCGCGACTATGCACCGTGGCACATCATCGAAGGGATGGACGCCAATTACCGCAGCCTCGCGGTCGGCAAGATTCTGCTGGAAGGTCTGCAGAACGCCCTCAAGCGTCCGCAAGTAGAGACCGCCGAGGTCAATGCCGCCCCGTTGGGCACGGCGGTCGATCAGCTCAATCTGCTCGACAGCCTCGACCTCAATCAGCGCCTGGAAAAGAAAGACTACGAAGAACAACTGATCACCGAGCAGGCGCGGCTGTCCGGGCTGATGCGCGATAAACGCATGCGCCGCCACGCCTTGGTGGCGGTGTTCGAAGGCAACGATGCGGCGGGCAAGGGCGGCGCGATTCGGCGGGTCGCGGCGGCGCTCGATCCGCGTCAGTACAGCATCGTGCCGATTGCCGCCCCGACCGAAGAAGAGCGGGCGCAGCCGTATCTGTGGCGCTTCTGGCGACACCTGCCGGCGCGGGGCAAATTCACCGTGTTTGATCGTTCCTGGTACGGCCGGGTGCTGGTCGAGCGGATCGAGGGCTTTTGCAGCCCGGCCGACTGGCTGCGCGCCTACAGCGAGATCAATGACTTCGAGGAGCAGATCGCCGACGCCGGGGTCATCGTCGTCAAGTTCTGGCTGGCGATCGACAAGGACACGCAGATGGAGCGCTTCCAGGCCCGCGAGCAGATTCCGTTCAAGCGCTTCAAGATCACCGAGGACGACTGGCGCAACCGCGACAAGTGGGACGCCTACCGCGCCGCCGTGGGCGATATGGTCGACCGCACCAGCACCGAGATTTCGCCGTGGACGCTGGTCGAGGCCAATGACAAGCGCTGGGCCCGGGTCAAGGTGCTGCGCACGATCAACCGTGCCCTCGAAGAAGCGTTCGCGAAGTCCGATAAACGCGCGAAAAAACACAAGGACTGAGCCGATGGACACGCATACGCGGGGTGAATGATTGTCGCGGTCGGCGGCGGGCTGGACTTATCCTCGGTTCACTCTCCTGCGACAACAACAATTGAGGTATGCCATGCGTGAAGTGGTGATCGTCGACAGCGTGCGGACCGGCCTGGCCAAGTCCTTTCGCGGCAAGTTCAACCAGACCCGCCCCGACGACATGGCGGCCCATTGCGTCAATGCGCTGCTGTCGCGCAACGACATCGACCCGGCCAGCGTTGAGGACTGCATTGTCGGCGCCGGCTCCAACGAGGGTGCGCAGGGTTACAACATCGGCCGCAACGTGGCGGTGCTGTCGCGTCTGGGCACTGGTGTTGCCGGCATGACCCTCAACCGTTTCTGTTCTTCGGGTTTGCAGGCGATTGCGATTGCCGCCAACCAGATCGCTTCCGGTTGCAGCGACATCATTGTCGCTGGCGGCGTCGAGTCGATCAGCCTGACCCTGAAAAGCGTCAACACCGACCACCTGATCAACCCGTTGCTCAAGCAGCAGGTGCCGGGCATTTACTACACCATGGGCCAGACCGCCGAAGTGGTCGCGCGCCGTTATGGCGTCAGCCGCGAGGCGCAGGATCGTTACGCGCTGCAAAGCCAGTTGCGCACCGCTCAGGCGCAGGCGGCCGGGCTGTTCAATGACGAAATTGTGCCGATGGCGGTCAAGTACCGGGTCGAGGACAAAAACAGCGGTGAGGTGCAGATCCTCGACGGCATTGTCGATCGCGACGACTGCAACCGCCCGGATACCACCTATGAAAGCCTCGCCGGACTGAAACCGGTGTTTGCCGAAGACGGCTCGGTCACCGCCGGCAACTCGTCGCAGCTGTCCGACGGCGCGTCGATGACCCTGGTGATGAGCCTGGAAAAAGCCCTGCAACTGGGGCTCAAGCCCAAGGCGTTTTTCCGTGGTTTCACCGTCGCGGGTTGCGAGCCGGACGAAATGGGCATCGGCCCGGTGTTCTCGGTGCCGAAACTGCTCAAGGCCAAGGGCCTGCAAGTGTCGGACATTGATCTGTGGGAGCTGAACGAGGCGTTTGCTTCGCAATGCCTGTATGCCCGCGATCGCCTGGAAATCGATAACGACCAGTACAACGTCAACGGCGGCTCGATTTCCATCGGCCATCCGTTCGGCATGACCGGGTCGCGGCAGGTCGGGCATCTGGTGCGCGAGTTGCAGCGGCGTAATCTGCGTTACGGCATTGTGACCATGTGCGTGGGGGGCGGGATGGGGGCGACGGGGTTGTTTGAGGCGGTGCGTTGACGGGCGACACAACCCTTGTGGCGAGGGAGCTTGCTCCCGCTGGGCTGCGGAGCAGACCTGGAATTTCCCGGTAAAGTCTGGAGCGAGGGCCGCTTCGCGCCCCAGCGGGAGCAAGCTCCCTCGCCACAGATTTACGCTGTCAGCGCCTGCATCCGCGCGATATACGCCTGAATTTCCTGCTCTGCCTTCTCTGGGGAATCGAACGGCCCCTCGAGGGTGTTCTCCCGCGTGCAGAAAAACAGTTCACCATTGACCCGACACATCCGCTCGCTGCGAAAGTGCGTGGCGGGGGCGCTGTCCTGGGCGCGCATTCCGTACATGATCGAGGCTCCTTGAGTGATCCGTTGCAGGGATCCAATCAGCTTATGCCTGAAGCACTTGGCGCGCTTCGTCAGCCGATCAACGGCAAAGCGTCAATTTAATGCTGCGACCTGCACAGTTTCATTAGCGGCCTGGCCCGAACTGTCCCTGTGTTGCCGCTGACGGCGGGCCTAGAATGACGGCTCTTGTCAGCAGGCATTGGGGTTCGCATGCACATTTCATCCGGTCGCTGGGTCTACGGTCTGTTCCTGGCGCTGCTGACGGCGTTTTTGTGGGGCATCCTGCCGATCAAGCTCAAGCAGGTGCTGCTGGTGATGGATCCGATCACCGTGACCTGGTTTCGCCTGCTGGTGTCTGGCGGTTGTCTGTTCCTTTATCTGGTCTCGGTCAGGCGCTTGCCCAGTCGCAAGGTGCTGGGGCCAAAGGGCGGCTGGCTGGTGTTGATGGCTGTGCTCGGGCTGGTGGGCAACTACGTCTTGTACCTGATGGGCCTCAACCTGCTCAGCCCCGGCACCGCACAATTGGTGGTGCAGATGGGCCCGATCATGTTGCTGATCGCCAGCCTGTTTGTATTCAAGGAGCGCTTCAGCATCGGTCAGGGCATTGGCCTGGCGGTGCTGTTGATCGGTTTTGTGCTGTTCTTCAATCAACGGCTGGCTGAACTGCTCACCTCATTGTCGGACTACACCGCCGGGGTGTTGCTGGTGCTGTTGGCCTCGACGGTCTGGACCTTCTATGCGCTGGGCCAGAAGCAATTGCTCACGGTGTGGAATTCGTTGCAGGTGATGATGGTGATCTACCTGTTCTGCGCGCTGTTGCTGACGCCGTGGGTGCATCCATTGAAAGCGCTGGAACTGAGCCCGGTGCAGGGCTGGCTGCTGCTGGCGTGCTGCATGAATACCCTGATTGCCTATGGCGCCTTTGCCGAGGCGCTGGCGCACTGGGAGGCGTCACGGGTCAGTGCGACCCTGGCGATCACGCCGTTGGTGACCTTTGGTGCGGTGGCGATTGCTGCCGGGGTCTGGCCCGACTATGTGCATGCCGAGCAGATCAATGGGCTGGGTTATGGCGGGGCGGTGCTGGTGGTGCTGGGGTCGGCGCTGGTGGCGTTGGGGCCGTCGTTGATTGCCGGGTTGAAGGCGCGGCGGATGCGGGTGGCCTGAAAAGCAAAAGATCGCAGCCTGCGGCAGCTCCTACAGGGGAACGCATTCCAATGTAGGAGCTGCCGCAGGCTGCGATCTTTTTGCTGTTAACCCTTGGCGCCAGCCTCGATCATGTTCTCCGGGCGCACCCAGGCATCGAACTCTTCACTGGTCAGATAGCCCAGCTGCAGCGCCGCCTCGCGCAAGGTCAGGCCTTCGCTGTAAGCCTTCTTGGCGATTTCCGCTGACTTGTCGTAGCCGATGTGCGGGTTCAGCGCGGTCACCAGCATCAGCCCGCGTTCCAGGTGCTGGGCCATGACCTTGGCATCCGGTTCCAGACCGGCGATGCAGTGCTGCTGGAAGTTGCTGCAGCCGTCGGCGAGCAGACGGATCGATTGCAGCAGATTGTGGATGATCACCGGTTTGTACACGTTCAGTTGCAGGTGACCCTGACTCGCCGCGATGCCGATGGTGACATCGTTGCCCAATACCTGGCAGGCCAGCATCGACAGCGCTTCGCACTGAGTCGGATTGACCTTGCCGGGCATGATCGAGCTGCCCGGTTCGTTGGCCGGCAGCTTGACTTCGGCAAACCCTGCGCGAGGGCCGGAGCCGAGCAGGCGCAGGTCGTTGGCGATTTTCATCAGGGCCACGGCGAGGGTCTTCAGGGCACCGGACAGGCTGGTCAGCGGCTCATGCCCGGCCAGCGCGGCAAACTTGTTCGGCGCGGTGACGAAAGGCAAACCGGACAGCGCGGCGAGTTCTGCCGCAATCGCTTCGCCAAAACCGTGCGGCGAATTCAGACCGGTGCCGACCGCGGTGCCGCCCTGCGCCAGCTCACACACCGCCGGCAGCGCGGCGCGGATCGCCCGTTCGGCATAATCCAGTTGCGCTATGAAGCCCGACAACTCCTGACCGAAGGTGATCGGCGTCGCGTCCATCATGTGCGTGCGGCCGGTCTTCACCAGTTTCATGTGGCGTGCCGACAGTTCGGCCAGACCACCAGACAACTCGGCGATCGCCGGCAGCAGTTGCTCCTGCACCGCCTTGGCGGTGGCGATGCTCATGGCGGTGGGGAAACAGTCGTTGGAGCTTTGCGAGCGGTTGACGTGATCGTTGGGGTGCACCGGCGATTTGCCGCCGCGCGGGTTGCCGGCCAGTTCATTGGCGCGGCCGGCGATCACTTCGTTGACGTTCATGTTGCTCTGGGTACCGCTGCCGGTCTGCCAGACCACCAGCGGAAACTGGTCGTCGTGCTGGCCGTCGAGGACTTCGTCGGCGGCCTGTTCGATCAAACGGGCGATGTCGGCGGGCAGGTCGCCGTTGCGATCGTTGACCCGGGCGGCGGCTTTCTTGATCAGGGTCAGGGCGTGCAGTACCGGCAGCGGCATGCGTTCCTGACCAATGGCGAAGTTGATCAGCGAGCGTTGCGTCTGAGCACCCCAGTAGGCGTCGTCCGGGACCTCGATCTGGCCCAGGCTGTCGGTTTCGATACGGCTCATCGTGCACACTCCTGTTGGTCTGTTTGCGCAGTTTAGGCCCGGTCAGGCCCAGGTGGTTCCCTCGAACCGATTGTTGACCGGTAAAACCCGGCCAATCAAGCACGGCAAGGGCCGGGGGGTTGAGCCACGAGGTTTTTTAGGCGCAGAATGGTCGCCCTTGGGGTTTTACCTCGCTAGCTAGAAAAGGAAACTCGATGACTCGTCTTCGTGCCATCTGTACCGCGGTTGCACTGGTTTGCGCCAGCGGCCAGGTGCTTGCCGATACCGCCAGCCACAACGCCAGTGCCGAAGCTTTCCTGACCCTGGCGCACGCTGACAAACTGGGCACTCCGGTGTACATGCAAGTGCAGCAAATGTTCGCTCAGCGTTTTGAACAGACCAAAGCCCCGGAATCCAAGAAAGCCGTACTGGAAACCTACCAGGCCAAGGCCAACGCCGCCCTGGACCAGGCCATCGGCTGGAACAAGCTCAAGCCTGACATGGTCAAGCTGTACACCAGCAACTTCAGCGAATCCGAGTTGAAAGATCTGGTCGCGTTCTACCAGTCGCCACTGGGCAAGAAAGTCCTGGAAAAAATGCCGCAGCTGACCCAGCAATCGGCCCAGATGACCCAGGCCAAGCTGGAAAGCGCCGTGCCGGTGGTCAACAAGCTGCTCGACGACATGACCAACGAGCTGGCACCGAAAGGCGCTGCGCCGGCCAAGAAGAAGTAAGCGGAGTTCGTGATGACCATGCAACAACGCATCGAATCGACGCTGGGCCTGCTGCAGCCTGAGCATCTGCAAGTGCTGGACGAAAGCCACATGCACAGTCGCGGGTTACAGACCCACTTCAAGGCGGTGGTGGTCAGCGCGCAGTTCGAGGGCCTGAACCGGGTCAAGCGTCACCAGAAAGTCTACGGCACGCTCGGCGAGCTGATGGGCGAGTTCCATGCGTTGGCGCTGCACACCTACACCCCGCAGGAATGGGCAGAAGTCGGCGCCGCCCCGGCGTCGCCGACCTGTGCCGGCGGTAGCAGACATTAAGATCAAAAGATCGCAGCCTGCGGCAGCTCCTACATTGGATTGAGTTCCCTGTAGGAGCTGCCGCAGGCTGCGATCTTTTTTGCTAGAATCCGCAACGCGCCGCTCAGCCGGCGCGTTTTTTTTGAATCCGGTTCACCCTTTGCGAGGGTAGCCACCTGGAGAAATACCCATGACACAACCGATTGTCGTGGCGGCACTGTATAAGTTCGTCACCCTCGAAGATTACGTCAACCTGCGCGAGCCACTGCTGCAAGCGATGGTCGACAACGGTATCAAAGGCACCCTGCTGATCGCCGAAGAAGGCATCAACGGCACGGTGTCCGGCAGCCGCGAAGGCATCGATGGCCTGCTCGCCTGGCTGAAGAACGACCCGCGCATGATCGACATCGACCACAAAGAGTCGTACTGCGACGAGCAGCCGTTCTACCGCACCAAGGTCAAACTGAAGAAAGAGATCGTCACCCTTGGCGTCGAAGGCGTGGACCCGAACAAAAAGGTCGGCACCTACGTCGAGCCGCAGGACTGGAACGCGCTGATCAGCGACCCGGAAGTGCTGCTGATCGACACCCGCAACGACTACGAAGTGTCGATCGGCACCTTCGAAGGTGCCATCGATCCGAAAACCACCAGTTTTCGCGAATTCCCTGATTACATCAAAGAACACTTCGACCCGGCCGTGCACAAGAAGGTCGCGATGTTCTGCACCGGCGGCATTCGCTGCGAGAAAGCCTCCAGCTACATGTTGGGCGAGGGTTTCGAAGAGGTTTACCACCTCAAGGGCGGCATCCTGAAGTACCTCGAAGAAGTGCCGCAGGAAGAAACCAAGTGGCAGGGCGACTGCTTCGTGTTCGACAACCGGGTGACCGTGCGTCACGACCTCAGCGAAGGCGACTACGATCAATGTCATGCCTGCCGTACACCGGTCAGCGTTGAAGATCGTGCTTCCGAGCATTACGTCGCCGGTATCAGCTGCCCGCATTGCTGGGACACGCTGAGCGAGAAAACCCGGCGCAGCGCCATTGATCGGCAGAAGCAGATCGAACTGGCCAAGGCACGCAACCTGCCGCACCCGATCGGCTACAACTATAAACAAGCATCCACCGAGGCCTGATCATGACTGCGCGCCTGCTCTATGTGATGGATCCGATGTGTTCCTGGTGCTGGGGGTTCGCCCCGGTCGCCAAGGCACTGGTCGAGCAGGCGCAGGCAGCCGGGGTCGAGTTGCATCTGGTGGTTGGCGGCTTGCGCACCGGCAGCGGTGCGGCGCTGGAACCGACCACGCGGCGCTACATCCTTGAGCACTGGCAGGCGGTCACCGAGGCCACCGGCCAGCCGTTCAAGTTCGATGGCGCGTTGCCCGACGGTTTCGTCTACGACACCGAGCCGGCCTGTCGGGCGATTGTCACTGCCCGTAGCCTGGCGCCGGATTGTGCCTGGACGCTGGTCGGTCTGATCCAGCAGGCGTTTTACGCGCAAGGCCGCGATGTCACTCAGGCCAGCGTGTTGGTCGAGCTGGCCGAGCAGGCTGGGGTGCCGCGTATCGAGTTTGCCGCGTTGTTCGATCATGCCGATCAGCACAAAGCGACCCAGGCCGATTTCAGTTGGGTGCAGGATCTGGGCATCGCCGGGTTCCCGACCCTGCTCGCCGAGCGCAACGGCCAACTGGCGCTGCTGACCAACGGCTATCAACCGCTCAGCGAACTCTCGCCATTGCTCGGGCGCTGGCTGGAGCGCGCAGCCTGTGCCTGACCGGGCCGATGACACGCCAGCCGTAAAGCGTGTCGACCGGCTGAGCTGGGCAGAAGTCCGGCGTCTGGCGCTTCATCACAAAAAATCCCTGTGGATCGCCAACGGCGTGGCCGTGCTGGCGACGCTGTGCAGTGTGCCGATTCCGTTGCTGTTGCCGTTGCTGGTGGACGAAGTCCTGCTCGGCCACGGCGACGCCGCGCTGAAAGTCATGAACCACGTGTTGCCGTCGATGTGGCAGCAGGCGGCGGGCTATATCGGCCTGATGCTGGTGGTCACCCTGACCCTGCGCTGCAGCGCCCTGTGTTTTGGCGTGTTGCAGGCGCGGCTGTTCGCCCGGCTGGCGAAAGACATCGTCTACCGCATCCGTGTGCGCCTGATCGAACGCCTGAAAAGGATTTCCCTCGGCGAATACGAAAGCCTCGGCAGCGGCACTGTGACCACGCACCTGGTCACTGACCTCGACACCCTCGACAAGTTTGTCGGCGAAACCCTCAGCCGTTTTCTGGTGGCGATGCTGACGCTGGTCGGCACCGCGAGCATCCTGATGTGGATGCACTGGAAGCTGGCGCTGCTGATCCTGCTGTTCAACCCGCTGGTGATTTACGCCACGGTGCAACTGGGCAAACGGGTCAAGCACCTGAAGAAACTCGAGAACGACAGCACCTCGCGCTTCACTCAGGCTTTGAGCGAAATCCTCGATGCGATCCAGGAAGTGCGCGCCGGCAACCGTCAGGGGTTCTTCCTCGGGCGCCTCGGTCTGCGCGCACAGGAAGTGCGCAACTACGCGGTCAACTCACAGTGGAAAACCGACGCTTCGAACCGAGCCAGCGGTCTGTTGTTTCAGTTCGGTATCGACATCTTCCGCGCGGCGGCGATGCTCACCGTGCTGTTTTCCGACCTGTCGATCGGGCAGATGCTCGCGGTGTTCAGTTACCTGTGGTTCATGATCGGCCCGGTCGAACAACTGCTCAATCTGCAATACGCCTACTACGCGGCGGGCGGGGCGCTGGCACGGATCAACGAACTGCTGGCGCGGGCTGACGAGCCGCAGTATCCCGGTGGTGTCGATCCGTTCAAGGGCCGGGAAACCGTGGGCATCGAGGTGCAGGGGCTGAGCTTCGGTTACGGCGATGAACTGGTGGTGGACCAGATGAACCTGTCCATCGCCCCCGGTGAAAAAGTCGCGATTGTCGGCGCCAGCGGCGGCGGCAAAAGCACCCTGGTGCAACTGTTGCTGGGGCTGTACACGCCGTTGTCCGGGGCCATCCGTTTCGGCGGTTCGACCCAACAGGAAATCGGCCTGGAGTTGATTCGCGAGAATGTCGCGGTGGTGCTGCAACACCCGGCGCTGTTCAACGACAGCGTGCGCGCCAACCTGACCATGGGCCGTGATCGCAGCGACGAAGCCTGCTGGCAGGCGCTGGAAATCGCCCAATTGGAAGCGACGATCCGCGCCTTGCCCGATGGCCTGGACAGCATCGTCGGACGTTCCGGCGTACGCCTCTCCGGTGGTCAGCGCCAGCGTCTGGCGATTGCGCGGATGATCCTCGCCGAACCGAAAGTGGTGATTCTCGACGAGGCTACTTCGGCCCTCGACGCCGCCACCGAATACAACCTGCATCAGGCCATGGCGCGCTTCCTCAGCGGCCGCACCACGCTGATCATTGCCCATCGTCTGTCGGCAGTGAAACAGGCCGACCGCGTGCTGGTGTTCGATGGCGGGCAGGTGGCCGAGGATGGCGACCACCAGCAGCTGATCGCCGATGGCGGTCTCTACGCCAAGCTCTACGGCCACCTGCAGCGGCTGTAATCAGCCCCAGAGCACCTGTAACGCGGCATCCCCGCCGTCATGGCCGAATTGCTTCATGACCACCGAACAGGATTCGCACGGGCGCATGGTTGTGGCGATGTCGACCGAGCGGATTTCGCTCAGGTCGGGGTATTTATCGCGCAACACGCTGATCAATTTGCTTTCACTGTCCAGCGAAGTCGGGCGGCTGGTCTGCCTCGGCTGGTAGGTTTGCAACTCCTTGATGGTCAGCGGCACAGCCAGCAATTGGCCGTGTTCCGTCACCTCCAGCGAGGTGCGCGGGAAAGCCGGATTGTAGTCGATGTTGATGTAGGTGGTCTGGCCGATTCGCACGTGATTGGCCCCCATGTGTCGAAACAATGGCAGGCGCTGGGTGCTGCCCTGAGCCCCGGAGACACTGACGTAGATGTCCCGATGGCCATTGGTGGTGATGACTTCGGCATAGGCAATGTTGCGTGCGTTGAACGGGCGTTCGTGCACCGGCAGCAGCCTCTGCAACTTCTGCATGGCGCCGTCGATGCGCAGCGCGGCATTGTTGCTGGCCGGGTTGATCGTCGGTGACAGGAAGAGGGTGTCGAATATCTCTGCGGTCTTCTGCCGAAAGGCTTCCGGTGCCTCTTTGCTGCGTGCCCAGGTGGTCGCTCCCTCGGACAGGCGAGTGACGATCATCCGGGTCGAATGATCGTACATCAGCGCCTCGCCCGGGCTGGTGTCGACCTTCAGCCATGTCATGTTGGCCGGCGGATTGGCGGTGCCACCGATGGGGATCGCGATCTGCTCCATGGTGCGCATCGCGCGCTGTACTGCTTCCACGCCATGCAGGCGCACCATGTTGTTGGCCTGCAGCGAGCCGGTGTAGACCCTCACCAGTTCAGAACCGAGTGTGCCATCGGTCAGCTGTTGCTCTGTGAGACGCTTGAAGGTCAATTGATCGGGCGCTTTTTCGCCCTTGGTGATGCTCGCCAGGTAGTACTCCTGGCGATTGATCCGGAAGAACACGTAGTCGGCAGAGTCGTCGATGGCCGGCACCAGTATTGCGCCCACCTGATGCGAATCATTGATCCCCTCATACGTGCCGCCAGTCTTGATCCGGGCAAAAATCCCTTTGCGAAACTGCAACGTGGCCTGGATCTGCTGCCTCGGCGCGAGCCTGCCGCCCTTCAACCCAAGGCGCGTGAGGTCGCCGCTGAACAGTGTCGGTTGGTTGTCGATGATCTGATAAAGCTTGGCATCGACCGCCAGAAACGTGCCTTGTTGGCGCGGCAGGCCGACAGGCTCCGAGATCCGCTCGCCGAACCATGCCGCGTAACCTTTTTCCTTGTCGATCGTGCCGAGCGGCGGCACCGGTGCCGGCTCGCCGCTGACATAACTGACGCGGCAATCGCCTGCGGCACCCGGCGCACGACGGATCCGGCAGGGCAGCGCGGTCCAATGCGCACTTTCGTCGAGCAGATCGACCCGGCGCAGTTCATCGCCGTCGAGTCGGTAAGGCACATCGTCTATCAGCAGTGTGATGCGCCCGTCGGCTTCAGGCAGATGCTCTATTCGGGTGTTTTGCGGGAGTTCGATGACGATCTGTTCAGCACTTTTGCGGGTGACACGGTAATGCGAGCGACCCAGCGACAGGTCGTGGTCCTGCACGGTCAGTCGGGGGCCGTAGGGCTGGCCAGAGAACGGATCCAGCACGTGATGCCGCGCACCGTCGAGCGCCACGTTGCGCACCGGCACATCATCAATGCCTTTGACCAGCGCCAACTGATCGGCCTGACTCAGCGGTTTCCAGTGTCCCGCCTCGAGCGTCTGCGGCAGCCCCTGCAAAAGATCATACTGGCCGCTTTTGCCGGCGAGCCTTTTCAGGCGGGACACGGCGAGACGTTCCACATGTGCGACGGCTCGCACCGCGCCGTGGGTGCCGCGCAACGTGAGCTTGAGCAGGGCGGGGGCGGCGTCCAGCGGATTGAGGTTGCGCAGGCTGGAAACCAGCAGGGTTTTGCTCAGTTGCGCCATGCTCGGCAGCGCCGCACGAATCGCCAGTTTGCCGGCCGCGACGGCCAGGCGAACGCTGCCGGCGACGAATTTGCCCAGGGGAATCGCGAACGAGACGATGTCGAGCAGCAGGCCGACCGCCCCCAGCAGACGTGTGCCAGGACTGTCCGATTGCAGATCTTCAAGGCTGCCCCAGAACGGAATGAACGCTTTGAGTGCGTGGATCCAGTGCCCCTTTCGGCTTTCTCGCTCGAAACGGGTTTCTCCCCATGCTTCTCGGCGCAGAGCATGCTCATCGAGGTAGAGCAGTCGGCTGGCGATGAAACGACTGATCTGTCCGGTCCGTGCCGAGGTGAAGGTCAGGTTGGTCCAGCCATCATGATGCGCGGGAGGGATGGCGGAAGCCTGCAGGGTGTCGCCCAGCGGTTCGAGGATAGCCGTGCATTTGCTACTGTTTTTGGGGATCGCGCCGTCCTTGTGCGCATTGCGATCGAATGGCAACGGGCGTGCGACGATGCGGGTGATGCTTTGGCCTTTGGTTCTGCCGCGTTTCGGTGGCAGGGGCGGCACGCGTAAACCGCCGATATGCCACGGCGTCAGGTCCGCACGCTGGCGGATGATGCCGGCGCGAGGCAGGCATTCGTAGAAATGTGACACTTGCTGATAAGTCGCCTGCAGCACGAAGCCCATGCGCATGCGCAGCGGCAGGTGAATCTCGGCGGTTTCGAGGTCGGCATGGAGATGCCGGGTCTCGTGCCTGAGGCTGAGAATCCGTACTTCGCCGTGCTCCAGGGCGCAGCGGTCGGCCGAGGGCAGGGTGACCAGCAGGCTTTTGATCAGGTATTCATAAGCGCTTCGGGTATCGCTCAGGTACTGGTCGAACTGCTCGTCGAAGGCTTTTTTGACATCAGGCAATTTGCGCTTGTGTGGAAATCGCGACAGCGGTTGTCCCGGACCTTTGCTGGCGACGAAACCACTGTCGAGTGTGCGCTCGGCGCTCAGGCTGATCCATTCCTGGGCGGTCTTGCCGTCGTCGCTGACATACCACTTCATGTCGGGCTCGAGCCCGCCGCTGGCATAGACTTCCAGCAGTGGCCAGACCGGCTGCTTGACGTCCGGGGTGTCGATAATGCTGCGGCGCACGCGCTGGGCGTTTTGATGATGGTGACGCTTGAGCTGAATGTTGCTGTGGTCGTACAGGTCGTTGGCCAGCGCGCGTTCGAGCATTTGCTGCGCCAGCGGCAGGCGTTGCGGCGGTGCGACATCCAGTTGCAGGATCGCCGCGTTCATCTGTTGCCGGTGATCCTCCAGCGCTTGCAGGGCAAGGGTCGCGGTGGGTGCTTCGTCCGTAGGTGCCAGGGCGCCGGTGGCCAGGGCCCAGGTCTGCGCAGCCGGCACCCGTGAGACGGCGATCAGGGCTTGCAGGTCGTGGCTGGCGTGTGCGCTTTTCTTCAGCGCCAGGCCGACCAATTGTTCGAAGCTCAGTACGTGCAGCAGCTCTGGATCGAGGGCATGGGCAAGGTGTACGCCATGCACGAAATTGACCCAGACCGCCGAGCTGGCATAAGGCAACTCGTCAGGAATGTCGCGCACCTGAAACTCCAGCGGAAAACGCGTCAGGCAAAGCCACCCCAGCAGATGCTGTTCGGTTTCTGTTGAAGTGCGCTGCGAGGTCTCGAGATGGATCAGAAAGTCACGGCGGATGGCTGCGTAGCTTTTCCCGTATTGCTCACGATGAAGCGGGGCGAAACCGGCGACTTGAGTTGAGCCGCGCTCATCGGCTACGTCGTACCACAGGCACAGCGCTTCGAGCAGCAAGCGCGCGCCGATGTCGGGGACGGTCTGCTCATCGGCTCGGGCGCCGTACCACTGCAGTTTTTGCAGCAGGCGCTGGCCCAGATCCCGGGCGGGGGCGCTGTCGAGCAGGCGCTCCAGGCAAGTGGCAGGCTGCCTGGCAATCTGCATGCGCGTCAGCGCGGGGGTTGCCGCATCGGCGAGGCAGTCGAGGGCCGACAGGGTTTTACCGCTGAGCCAGTCGCCGATTACAGCGTGGATCGCCGCTTTGTCTTGCGGGCTCATCAGTAGCGCCAGTGCCGGGGTCTGGCGCAGATTGAGGCGGTGGCTGGCGCGCTGTTCTTCGACGGCGTCGATCAGTCGGGTCAGCGCCAGGGCATCCACGGTGTCCGGCCAGGTGAACCCTGTCTCACGTAACAGCTGCGACAGCGGCAGCAGCCTGTCGGAACGCAGGTGTGCGCCTATACTCAGCAACGCTTGGTGGAAGCGGCGAATCGCCGTGGATGCCTTGGCCATGTCCTTGAGGGTGTGGCTGGCAACGCTTTGATCGCGACGAGTGAAGGTAAAGCTGCATTGGTCGGCCACGGCGTTGACTTGCAGCAGTGTGCCTCTGGATGCTTGCAGATGCGCGGTCAAGGCGGGCTCGCCGCTGTCTGCGAACAGTGCCTGCAGCAGGTTTTGCGCCTGAGCGTGTGTCGCACCCAGGCGTGAGTCGGCCTGGGGCGCGAGGTAATAAGTCTCCAGTGAGGTCGAAGCGCTGAGCACGGCGCGCAGGGCGGCGGTCATTGCGCGGTATTCGGCCTGTTGGGCAGTATGGCGTTGCAGCGCGGAGGCAGGTGACGGCATGGAAAACGGCTCTGGAATGATTGAAAGCCGTCAGTGTCGAAGTATCGCGACCCCTCGGTGCGGTACCTATGTATCGCCGCTTGAAAGTGTTCCGGCTTGCCGGAAGGGGGATCGCCCCCTAGTCTGGCTCTAGCGGTCTCCTCTTGATGATGGCAGTGCGTGTGCAAAGGACCTCATGAAGCAAAAAAGGACTCTCGGAACGCCACGGTTGTTGGGCATCGTCTGGCCATTTATTGCCGTCGTGTTATTTCAGGCGTTATTGGGGGGCGTGAGTCTTTACGTCCTGTCGGCCGTTCGCGGTTACGTCGCGGGTGAAAGTCTCTGGTCCAAGGGCCAGAAGGACGCCATCTATTACTTGAATCTCTACGCCGACAGCCGCGACGAGGCGATCTTTCTCAAGTACAAGGAAGCGATTGCGGTGCCGCAGGGCGGTCATCAGTTGCGCCTGGCGCTCGATCGTCAGCCACCTGACCTGGAGGCAGCGCGGGAAGGGATTCTCAAGGGCGGCAACCATCCCGACGACGTCTCGAGCCTGATCTGGCTGTACCTCAATTTCCGCCATTTCAGTTATCTGGAAACCGCGATTGATCGCTGGACGATTGGCGACGGTTATCTGGTGCAACTGGACAATGTTGCCCGCGAGATGCATCAGCGCATCAGCGAGAACAACGCGACGCCGGCCGACATCCTGCGCTGGAAAGCACAGATCTTTGCCATCAATGACGGTGTGACGCCGGCGGCCAAGGCGTTCAGCGATGCCTTGGGCGAAGGCTCGCGGATGATCCTGCGCCTGCTGCTGTTCACTAACCTGGCCACGGCGCTGGGGCTGATCGTGCTGGCCCTGTTGCGCACCCACAAACTGCTCAAGCAGCGCCATGCCTTTGCCCAGGCGCTGCAACTGGAGAAGGATCGGGCGCACATCACTTTGCAGTCGATCGGTGACGGAGTGATCACCACCGATGTCAACGGTGCCATCGACTACATGAACCCGGCTGCCGAAGCCATGACGCACTGGAAGTCCGAGCACGCGGCGGGGCTGCCGCTGGCCGCGCTGTTCAATCTGCTGGATGACAACGCGCAGGCCGAAGGGCCGACGCTGATCGAGCATATTCTCAGCGGGCAACTGGTCGGTGGCAGTGAGCATTCCAAGCTGATTCAGCGCCTTGACGGCAGCACGGTCTCGGTGACGCTGGTGGGTGCGCCGATCCGCAATGCCGAGAAGGTCAGTGGCACGGTGCTGGTGCTGCATGACATGACTCAGGAGCGGCAGTACATCGCCAACCTGTCGTGGCAGGCGACCCACGATGCCCTGACGGGCCTGGCCAACCGCCGCGAATTCGAATACCGCCTGGAGCAGGCCCTGCACAATCTGACGCGCCAGCCCGGCCGACATGCGCTGATGTTCCTTGATCTGGACCAGTTCAAACTGGTCAACGACACCTGCGGTCATGCCGCCGGCGATGAGTTGCTGCGGCACATCTGCACCCTGTTGCAATCGGGCTTGCGCGAGAGCGACACGCTGGCGCGGCTGGGCGGCGACGAGTTCGGCATTCTGCTGGAGAATTGCGCCCCGGATGCCGCCGAGAAAATCGCCGAGAGCCTGCGCCAGACCGTGCAGAACCTGCACTTCGTGTGGAAGGGGCGGCCGTTCCTGACCACCGTGAGTATCGGTCTGGTGCACATCGCCCAGACCCCGACCACCCTCGAAACTTCATTGCGCGCGGCTGACATGGCTTGCTACATGGCCAAGGAAAAGGGCCGCAACCGGGTGCAGGTCTACCACGCTGACGATTCCGAACTGTCCTTGCGCTTCGGTGAAATGGCCTGGGTCCAGCGGCTGCACATGGCGCTGGAAGAAAACCGCTTCTGCCTCTACGCCCAGGAAATCGCTCCGCTGGGCTCTACAGCCAATGGCGGGGGGCACATCGAAATCCTCTTGCGTCTGCATGACGAGGCCGGGCGGATGATCTTGCCGGACAGTTTCATTCCGGCGGCCGAGCGTTATGGCCTGATGAGTCAGCTGGACCGTTGGGTGGTCGAGAATGTTTTTAAAGTCATTGCCCAATGTATTGCCGAACAACATGAAGGTCCGTTGGCAATGTGTGCGATTAATCTTTCAGGCATTACTATCGGAGATGACGCGTTCTTGCACTTTCTGCGTGAACAGTTTGTTAGTTACGCGATACCGCCTGAAATGATTTGTTTTGAAATTACTGAAACCAGTGCTATTGCCAATCTCGGTAGTGCAATTCGATTTATTAATGAACTCAAAGGCTTAGGTTGTTACTTCTCACTCGATGATTTTTGTGCCGGAATGTCTTCATTCGCTTATCTGAAACATTTGCCTGTAGACTTCCTGAAGATCGACGGGAGTTTCGTAAAGGATATGCTGGACGACCCGATTAACCGCGCTATGGTCGAGGTGATCAATCACATCGGGCATGTCATGGGTAAGCAGACAATTGCCGAGTTTGTTGAAACAACCCAGATCGAGCAGGCATTGCTTGAAATCGGGGTGGATTACGCTCAGGGTTATGTTATCGAACGCCCGCAGTTGTTTACCTGCGACAGTTTGCAAAGTCGGCCCGCCAGACCGCAGCCGTTGTTGTTCAAGGCGCCTGGCACGTTCCGTTGAAAGCTCTTGCCGATCCTTACAATCACAAATCAAAAGGAGCCGAACAGTGATCGACACATTCAACCGAACCGGACCACTCATGGAAGCTGCAAGTTATCCTGCATGGGCGCAACAGCTCATTGTGGATTGCAGCGAGAGCAAGCGCCGGGTTGTCGAACATGAACTGTACCTGCGCATGCGCGATAACAAGCTCAGCGCCAAAACCATGCGCCAGTACCTGATCGGGGGCTGGCCAGTCGTTGAGCAGTTTGCGTTGTATATGGCGCAGAACCTGACCAAGACCAAGTTCGCCCGCCATCCTGGGGAGGACATGGCGCGCCGCTGGTTGATGCGCAACATTCGCGTCGAACTCAACCATGCCGACTATTGGCTGAACTGGAGTCGCGCGCATGGCGTCAGCCTTGAGGATCTGCAGGCCCAGCAAGTGCCGCCGGAACTGCATGCCCTGAGTCACTGGTGCTGGCATACGAGTTCGGCGGATTCGCTGATCGTCGCCATTGCCGCCACCAACTACGCCATCGAGGGGGCGACCGGGGAGTGGTCGGCCCTGGTCTGCTCTACCGGGGTCTACGCCGCAGCGTTCCCGGAAGAAGATCGCAAGCGCGCGATGAAGTGGCTGAAGATGCATGCCCAGTACGACGACGCCCACCCATGGGAAGCGCTGGAAATCATCTGCACCCTGGCAGGCATGAACCCGAGCAAGGCGTTGCAGACCGAACTGCGTCAGGCGGTGTGCAAAAGCTACGACTATATGTACCTGTTCCTTGAGCGCTGCATGCAACTGGAAACCGCCGAGCGGGCGCTGCATGGACGTGAGCGTCGGGCGCTCGTAGAGAGCTGATTCCCGGCAATACGCCAAACCCAATGTGGGAGCGGGCTTGCTCGCGAAAGCGCTGTATCAGTCAGCAATTGTTTGACTGGCACACCGCTTTCGCGAGCAAGCCCGCTCCCACAGTGGTTTTTGGGTGTCTGGAAGAACTCAGCCCGCCATCGCCAGCCGGTTACGCCCCTCGCGCTTGGCCACATACAGCGCACTGTCGGCCCGGCGCAGCAGACTGTCGGCCGATTCCCCCGGCAACAGCGTCGAGCAGCCAAGGCTCACGGTCAGGTCAATCAACTGGCCGTCCGCGAAATATTCCGCAGCCTGCGCGGCATGGCGCAGACGTTCGCCGACCATGGCCGCCGCTTCCCGGCCGGTGTTCGACAGCAGGATCAGAAACTCTTCCCCGCCATAACGAAACACCATGTCGACGTTACGCAGCTGGCCCTTGATCGACGCCGCCACCGCCTTGAGTACGTCATCCCCGGCGCTGTGGCCATGGCTGTCGTTGACCCGTTTGAAATGGTCGATGTCGAGCATCAGCACCGACAACGGTTGCAGGTGTCGACGTGACATGTCGATTTCGCGTTGCAGGGTCTGCTCCATGGCGATCCGGTTGCCGGTCCCGGTCAACGGATCGCGCAGGGCACTTTGCGTCGCGGCACGGTAGAGCAAGGCGTTGCGCATCGGGAACAGTAGCGACGACAGCAGCGATTCGAGGTTGCCCTGGTCTTGCTCGCTGAAGCGCTGATTGCGACGGAAGACCAGTTCGCCGAGGTGTTCGCCTTCGTGGCTGAGGCTGTAGCTGACCGAATGGTGACCGCGGGCGCCGAACTCCAGGCGCAGGTCGCTGCCCGAATGCACGTAGCTCAAGGCGTCCAGCGGCACCAGGCGCTGAACTTCGCGGAAAAACAGACCGAGGATTCGTTGCGGCTCAAGACTGGTTTGCAGTTGCAGGCTCATTTGCTGACGCAATTGCGCCAGGCTGGCCGGGCGTTCCAGAAGCGGAGGCAGCTGACCAAAGCCCAGGCGTTGCAATTTGGCACTGTCAAAGTCAATTGCATTGGTCTGGGAGGGTGATTTCATATGGCGTGAGCCCCTAAGCAGTAAGTCTGTCTTACAGGCTGGGTGAGAGCGGCTATGGGCTGCGCGTCATACTGATCCATCAGTCCCGTAGGACATTTGGCGTAAGTTTAGTCTGCCTGATGACGATTAGTCAGCTATCGAAATCGGCCTTGCCCCAGTGCCTTCACACGGCATGCTTTGAGGAAAATTAGAGCGAAAGTCGTGCCATTCGGTTCATCTAAATTAAAACCGTTATGAATCAAAAGGATGGCGGTTTTCTTTGAAGGCGGGTGGCGGATATTTGACTGGAATGTGACGCTCTGACGCGGCAAATGCATGCCGCGACGGGAATCCGCCGCGGCAACAAAAGCGACGTATGGCAGTTATTGCGCGTTGAACGCCTGACCGTTGATGCCCGTGCTGTCCGGGCCCATCAGGTACAGGTACACCGGCATGATCTCTTCCGGAGTCGGATTGTTCAGCGGGTTTTCTCCTGGGTAAGCCTGGGCACGCATGCTGGTGCGGGTACCGCCCGGGTTGATGCTGTTGGAGCGTACCGGCGCGACGCCGTCGACTTCGTCGGCCAGCGTCTGCATCAGACCTTCGGTGGCGAACTTCGACACACCGTAGGCGCCCCAGTAAGCGCGACCCTTGCGCCCGACGCTGCTGGAGGTGAACACCACCGAAGCGTCCTGCGACAGCTTGAGCAACGGCAGCAGGGTGCTGGTCAGCATGAACATCGCGTTGACGTTGACCTGCATGACGCGCATGAAGTTTTCCCCGGACAGTTGCTCGATCGGCGTACGCGGCCCGATGATCGAGGCGTTGTGCAGCAGGCCGTCGAGGTGGCCGAACTCGGTTTCGATCATCGCCGCGAGCTCATCGTACTGATGGGGCAGGGCGGTCTCGAGGTTGAACGGGATCACCGCCGGTTGCGGATGGCCGGCGGCTTCGATCTCGTCGTAGACCTGAGTCAGATTGGCTTCGGTCTTGCCCAGCAGCAGCACGGTGGCGCCGTGGGCGGCGTAGGTTTTCGCGGCAGCCGCACCGATGCCACGACCGGCACCGGTGACCAGAATGACCCGATCCTTGAGCAATTCGGGACGGGCGGTGTAATCAAACATAAAAACCTCACAATCCATTCATGAACACCTGCTTCCCTGTGGTGAGGGGATTTATCCCCGACCGGCTGCGAAGCAGTCGTGAAACCTGCATATCGGATCGACCTGAAAGATTGCGGGGGCTGCTTCGCAACCCATCGGGGATGAATCCCCTCGCCACAAAGGCCGCTTTCAGCAGCTGCACAGCGCGCTGTCGAGCACCTTGCGCAATTCCAGCGGGTGATCCACCACCACATCCGCGCCCCAGTGTCGCGGGTTGTCGTCCGGGTGGATGTAGCCATAGGTCACGGCGCAGGTCTTGGTGCCGGCATCGCGACCCGACTCGATATCGCGCAGATCATCGCCCACAAACAACACCGTCGACGGATCCAGATCAAGCATCTTGCACGCGAGGACCAGCGGCTCCGGATCCGGTTTGCTGTTTTTCACGTGATCCGGGCAGATCAACAGCGCCGAGCGCTCGGCCAGCCCCAGTTGCTGCATGATCGGCTCGGCAAACCGCAGCGGTTTGTTGGTGACCACGCCCCAGATCAGGTTGGCCCGCTCGATGTCGGCCAGCAGCTCGCCCATGCCATCGAACAGCTTGCTGTGCACCGCGCATCCAGCCAGATAACGCTCGAGGAATTCCTGACGCAGTTCCTCGAAGCCCGGCGACTCCGGGTCCATCGAGAACGTCACCGCGACCATCGCTTTGGCGCCGCCGGAGATTTCGTCGCGGATGTGCTTGTCGTTCATCGGCGGCAAGCCGCGATCCGCGCGCATCGCCTGACAGATGGCGATGAAGTCCGGCGCGGTGTCGAGCAGGGTGCCGTCCATGTCGAAAAGGACTGCTCTGATGGCCATCGGCTTACTCCTCGCGCAGGGTCTGGATCATGTAGTTGACGTCAACGTCGTTGGCCAGCTTGTAGTGCTTGGTCAGCGGGTTGTAGGTCAGACCGATGATGTCCTTGACGGTCAGGCCGGCGATGCGGCTCCAGGCGCCCAGCTCGGACGGGCGAATGAATTTCTTGAAATCGTGGGTGCCGCGCGGCAGCAGCTTCATGATGTATTCGGCGCCGATGATGGCGAACAGATACGCTTTCGGGTTGCGGTTGATGGTCGAGAAGAACACCTGGCCGCCCGGCTTGACCATGCGGTAGCAGGCGCGGATCACCGACGACGGGTCCGGTACGTGCTCGAGCATTTCCAGGCAGGTCACGACGTCGAACTGCTCGGGCATTTCTTCGGCCAGGGCTTCGGCGGTGATCTGCCGGTATTCGACGCTGACGCCGGACTCGAGCTGATGCAGTTGCGCGACCGCCAGTGGCGCTTCGCCCATGTCGATGCCCGTTACCGTGGCGCCGCGCTGGGCCATGGCTTCGCTGAGGATGCCGCCGCCGCAACCGACGTCGAGGACTTTCTTGCCGGCCAGATTGACCCGCTCGTCAATCCAGTTGACGCGCAACGGGTTGATGTCGTGCAGCGGTTTGAATTCGCTTTCACGATCCCACCAGCGATGGGCCAGGGCTTCGAATTTGGCGATTTCGGCGTGGTCGACGTTGCTCATGATCTATTCCTCGAAAAACTTGAAAAAGGCTGTAGCCGCAGAGTCTGCTCCGCGGTGTTTACGATTCGGTGTGGCCGCTGATGCGCTGGCCCCAGGCCCGGGCGGTGGCGCCCAGCTGTTGTTCGTCCAGGCGCGTCAGGCGCCGGTCGTCGAGTAACTGTTTGCCTGCGACCCACAGATGTTTCACGCAGTCGCGGCCGGTGGCATAGATAAGCTGCGACACCGGGTCATAGACCGGTTGCTGGGCCAGGCCGGACAGGTCGAAAGCGACGATGTCTGCAGTCTTGCCGATCTCCAGCGAGCCGACCTGCGCCTCGATGCCCAAGGCTCGTGCGCCGTTGAGCGTGGCCATGCGCAGCGCGCGATGGGCGTCCAGCGCGGTGGCCGAGCCGGCGACGGCTTTGGCCAGCAGCGCGGCAGTGCGGGTTTCGCCGAGCAGGTCGAGGTCGTTGTTGCTGGCGGCGCCATCGGTGCCGACGGCGACGTTCACGCCAGCCTGCCACAGACGCTCTACGGGGCAAAAACCGCTGGCCAGCTTCAGGTTCGATTCCGGACAGTGGATCACGCTGGTGTTGCTTTCTACCAGCAATGCCAGATCGTCATCGCTGATCTGCGTCATGTGCACGGCCTGGAAGCGCGGGCCAAGCAGGCCGAGGCGACCGAGCCGGGCCAATGGCCGCTCGCCGCGATGCTCCAGCGCTTGCTGGACTTCGAAGGCGGTTTCGTGGACGTGCATGTGGATCGACGCGTCCAGCTCTTCGGCGATCACGCGGATTTTTTCCAGGTTCTCGTCGCCCACGGTGTAGGGTGCATGTGGGCCGAAGGTGATCTTGATCCGTTCGTGATGCTTCAGATCGCCGAACAGCTCGACGCCCTGACGAATGGCCTCATCGGCGCTGCTGGCGCCGGGGATCGGGAAATCGAGGATCGGAATCGCGATCTGTGCGCGAATGCCGCTGTTGTGTACGCGCTCGCTGGCGACTTTCGGGAAGAAGTACATGTCCGAGAAGCAGGTGATGCCACCCTTGATTTGCTCGGCAATCGCCAGATCGGTGCCATCACGGACGAAATCTTCATCGACCCATTTGGCTTCGGCCGGCCAGATGTGGTTTTCCAGCCAGGTCATCAGCGGCAGATCGTCGGCCAGGCCACGGAACAATGTCATCGCCGCGTGGCCGTGGGCGTTGATCAGGCCCGGGCTGAGCAGCACGTCCGGCAATTCGCGGACTTCAGTGGCGTTACACTTCAATGCTTCGGCGCGCGGGCCGATAAACACGATGCGACCGTCGCGAATGCCCAGGCCATGCTCCTTGAGCACAACGCCTGCAGGTTCGACGGGTACACCCCCCGGGCGGGGCCAAAAAAACAGGGTTGGGCACCACCCCCCCCCCCCCAAAATTAAAAAAACGCCGGCTATATATACGCCCCCCCCCAGACAGGAGGGGGGTC
>NZ_JBIUVO010000032.1:8391-10815 GCF_044742995.1 Pseudomonas sp. NPDC087803 | reverse complement strand
ACCCGAGCGTCTTCGCGGTTGGATCGCTATAATCGGCGGCTTTTGTTCATGAGTGCGGGGTGAGGGATGCGCGATCGACTGTTGGCTGCGGAGAAAGTAAAGGCCATCGATTGGCGAGATGGCGCGCTCCACCTGCTGGATCAGCGTGTTTTGCCGTTCGAAGAAACGTGGATTGCCTACACCAGCGCTGCCGGTGTAGCCGAGGCCATTCGTTCGATGGTGGTGCGCGGCGCACCGGCCATCGGCATCAGCGCGGCCTATGGCATTGTGCTGGCGGCCCGCGCCCGGGTGGCCGAGGGTGGCGATTGGTACGCCGCACTGGAAGAGGATTTCGCCCTGCTGGCGGATTCCCGGCCGACGGCGGTCAATCTGTTCTGGGCACTGAATCGCATGCACGATCGACTGGATCGCCTGAAGGACAATGCCGATCCGCTGGTGGCGCTGGAAGCCGAGGCCATCGCGATCCATGAAAGCGACCGCGAAGCCAACCTGACCATGGCCCAACTCGGCGTCGACCTGATTCGTAAACATCAGGGCAATGCCCAGGCGATCCTGACCCACTGCAACACCGGCGCCTTGGCCACCGGCGGTTTCGGTACCGCGCTGGGGGTGATTCGTGCGGCGTACCTGGAAGGCATGGTCGAGCGGGTGTATGCCGATGAAACCCGGCCATGGCTGCAGGGTTCGCGCCTGACCGCCTGGGAGCTGGCGAACGAAGGCATCCCGGTAACGCTCAACGCCGACTCCGCTGCTGCGCACATCATGAAAACCAAAGGCGTGACCTGGGTGATCGTCGGCGCTGACCGCATCACCGCCAATGGCGACGTGGCGAACAAGATCGGCACCTATCAACTGGCGGTCAACGCGATGCACCACGGCGTGCGTTTCATGGTGGTGGCGCCGAGTTCGACCATCGACATGCATCTGGCCAGCGGCGACGACATCCCGATCGAGGAGCGTGACGGCGCCGAGCTGCTGGAAGTCGGTGGCAAGCGCGTGGGGGCGGACGTCGAGGCGTTCAACCCGGTGTTCGACGTGACGCCGGCGGATCTGATCGATGCGATCGTTACCGAGAAGGGCATCGTCGAGCGCCCGGATACGGCGAAGATGGCTCAGTTGATGTGCCGCAAGCGCTTGCATTGACTGGCTTTGGCGTCTGCAAGGACGCCTTCGCTGGCAAGCCAGCTCCCACAGGTTTTGTGTTCGCCGCTGACCCTGTGGGAGCTGCTTGCCAGCGATGGGGCCATAAAAGTCAATAAACATCTCCAAATCAAGCCCCAAATCTGCATTCAAAGAAGCTCTGAGCCTCTCTCGTCCCCTTTACGCCTGTCATCGGTCAACTAACTATGCTCCATGCGCATCTGGGGGATAGGTGCGTGGCGGCTCTTGTGATAACATCCGGCGTTTTCCGAGGCAGCTTCGCGGAGCTGTCTTTACTGCGCAAATCCACGGTTCAATTTGTTGATTTGTCGTAAGTCGGCGCATGGCACTCAGCCTGCCCCGACGAGCTTCGTTCATCCCATATGGACATGACGAAGTTTCACCAGAAAAAGGAATCAGGCTTCTCATGGGCGAACTGGCCAAAGAAATCCTCCCGGTCAATATCGAAGACGAGCTGAAACAGTCCTACCTCGACTACGCGATGAGCGTAATCGTCGGCCGTGCACTGCCGGATGCGCGCGATGGCCTCAAGCCCGTGCACCGTCGCGTACTGTTCGCGATGAGCGAGCTGGGCAACGACTTCAACAAGCCGTACAAGAAATCTGCCCGTGTTGTCGGTGACGTGATCGGTAAGTATCACCCGCACGGTGACACTGCCGTGTACGACACCATCGTCCGCATGGCTCAGCCTTTCTCCCTGCGCTACCTGCTGGTCGACGGTCAGGGCAACTTCGGTTCGGTGGACGGCGACAACGCTGCGGCCATGCGATACACCGAAGTGCGCATGACGAAGCTGGCGCACGAGCTGCTGGCCGACCTGCACAAGGAAACCGTGGACTGGGTGCCGAACTACGACGGCACCGAAATGATCCCGGCGGTGATGCCGACGCGCATCCCCAACCTGCTGGTCAACGGCTCCAGCGGTATCGCCGTGGGCATGGCGACCAACATTCCGCCGCACAACCTCGGTGAAGTCATCGACGGTTGCCTGGCCCTCATCGACAACCCTGAGCTGACCGTCGATGAGCTGATGCAATACATCCCCGGTCCGGACTTCCCGACGGCTGCGATCATCAACGGTCGTGCCGGCATCATCGAAGCCTATCGCACCGGCCGCGGCCGCATTTACATGCGTGCGCGCTCGATCATCGAGGACATCGACAAGGTCGGTGGTCGTCAGCAGATCGTCATCACCGAACTCCCGTATCAGCTGAACAAGGCGCGTCTGATCGAGAAGATCGCCGAGCTGGTAAAAGAGAAGAA
>NZ_JBIUVO010000032.1:0-8381 GCF_044742995.1 Pseudomonas sp. NPDC087803 | reverse complement strand
GCGCGTCGTGATCGAACTGCGTCGCGGCGAAGTGCCTGAGGTGATCCTCAACAACCTCTACGCCCAGACCCAGCTGCAATCGGTATTCGGCATCAACATCGTCGCGCTGATCGACGGCCGTCCGCGCATCCTTAACCTCAAGGATCTGCTGGAAGCCTTCGTCCGTCACCGTCGCGAAGTGGTTACCCGTCGTACCGTGTTCGAGCTGCGCAAGGCCCGCGAGCGCGGTCACATCCTCGAAGGTCAGGCCGTTGCCCTGTCGAACATCGACCCGGTGATCGCCCTGATCAAGGCGTCGCCGACCCCGTCGGAAGCCAAGGAAGCGCTGGTCAGCACGCCTTGGGAGTCCTCGGCAGTGGTGGCGATGGTGGAACGTGCCGGTGCCGATTCGTGCCGTCCGGAAAACCTCGACCCGCAATACGGTCTGCGTGAAGGCAAGTACTTCCTCTCGCCAGAACAGGCGCAAGCCATCCTGGAACTGCGTCTGCACCGTCTGACCGGTCTGGAACACGAGAAGCTGCTGGCCGAGTATCAAGAGATCCTCAACCAGATCGGCGAGCTGATCCGCATCCTCAACAGCGCTGTGCGCCTGATGGAAGTGATCCGCGAAGAGCTGGAAGTGATCCGCGCCGAATACGGTGATGTGCGTCGCACCGAGATTCTTGATGCGCGTCTCGACCTGACCCTCGGTGACATGATCCCGGAAGAAGAGCGCGTCGTGACCATTTCCCACGGTGGCTACGCCAAGACTCAGCCATTGGCTGCGTACCAGGCTCAGCGTCGTGGCGGCAAAGGCAAATCGGCGACCGGCGTCAAGGATGAGGACTACATCGCTCACCTGCTGGTGGCCAACAGTCACACCACGCTGCTGCTGTTCTCCAGCAAGGGCAAGGTGTACTGGCTGAAGACTTACGAAATTCCGGAAGCATCCCGCGCCGCCCGTGGTCGTCCGCTGGTCAACCTGCTGCCGCTGGATGACGGTGAATACATCACCACCATGCTGCCGGTCGAGGAATACACCGAAGGTCACTTCATCTTCATGGCGACCGCCAACGGCACCGTCAAGAAGACCCCGCTGGAATCCTTCAGCCGTCAGCGCAGCGTCGGTCTGATCGCGCTGGAGCTGGACGAAGGCGACGTGCTGATCTCCGCGGCCATCACCGATGGCGAGCGCGAAGTGATGCTGTTCTCCGACGGCGGCAAAGTGACGCGCTTCAAAGAGTCCGATGTACGTGCCATGGGCCGTACCGCCCGCGGTGTGCGCGGCATGCGTCTGCCGGAAGGGCAGAAGCTGATTTCGATGCTGATCCCGGAAGAAGGCAGCCAGATCCTCACCGCTTCCGCGCGTGGTTATGGCAAGCGCACCGCGATCACCGAGTTCCCTGAGTACAAGCGTGGCGGCCAGGGCGTGATCGCCATGGTCAGCAACGAGCGTAACGGCCGTCTGGTCGGTGCGGTTCAAGTGCTCGACGGGGAAGAAATCATGCTGATCTCCGATCAGGGCACTCTGGTGCGTACCCGCGTCGACGAAGTGTCGAGTTTGGGGCGTAACACCCAGGGCGTGACCCTGATCAAGCTGGCCAAGGATGAAACCCTGGTCGGTCTGGAGCGGGTTCAGGAGCCATCGGAAGTCGAAGGCGAAGAGCTGGAAGGTGAAGAGGGTGCCGGGTTCGAGGGGGATGTCGTGATCGACGACGTTGCCGAGGACCAGCAACTCGACGCCGCAGCTGACGAAGAGCCGCAGGAATAAGCGGACAAGCGAGGGGGCGGATGAGAATTCGCCCCCTTGTTATTTGTCCGGAATGAATTTCCCCTGTAGGAGCTGCCGAAGGCTGCGATCTTTTGATCTTGATTGGACTGGGCAGGATCAAAAGATCGCAGCCTTCGGCAGCTCCTACATGGGGTCGGTGTACAGATTTCGATGTGCAGAATCACCGATTTACAGATTTTTTGTGTATCACCAAGTCAGAGCGAGATTGGATGTGAGCAAGCGAGCCTATAACTTCTGTGCCGGTCCTGCGGCGCTTCCTGAAGCTGTCCTGCAACGAGCCCAGGGTGAACTCCTTGATTGGCATGGCAAGGGTCTGTCGGTCATGGAAATGAGCCATCGCAGCGATGAGTTCGTGTCCATTGCCACCCAGGCCGAGCAGGATCTGCGTGACCTGCTGAATATCCCGTCGAACTATAAAGTGCTGTTTCTGCAAGGTGGCGCCAGCCAGCAGTTTGCGCAGATTCCGCTGAACCTGTTGCCTGAAGGTGGCAGCGCCGACTATATCGACACCGGTATCTGGTCGCAGAAAGCCATCGAAGAAGCCTCGCGCTACGGCCACGTCAATGTTGCCGCCAGCGCCAAGCCGTACGACTATTTCGCCATTCCGGGGCAGAACGAGTGGAACCTGTCGAAAGACGCCGCTTACGTCCACTACGCGCCGAACGAAACCATCGGTGGTCTGGAATTCCAGTGGATCCCGGAAACCGGTGACGTACCGCTGGTGGCCGACATGTCTTCGGACATCCTCTCGCGTCCGGTCGATATCTCGCGGTTCGGCATGATCTACGCCGGCGCGCAGAAGAACATCGGCCCGAGCGGCATCGTCGTCAACATCATCCGCGAAGACCTGTTGGGCAAGGCCCGTTCGCTGTGTCCGACCATGCTCGACTACAAGGTCGCGGCCGATAACGGTTCGATGTACAACACCCCGCCGACCCTGGCCTGGTACCTCTCCGGTCTGGTGTTCCAGTGGCTGAAAGAGCAGGGCGGCGTCGACGCCATCGCCAAGCTCAATGACGTCAAGCAGCGCACGCTGTACGACTTCATCGACGCCAGCGGCCTCTACAGCAACCCGATCAACAAGTCGGACCGCTCGTGGATGAACGTACCGTTCCGTCTGGCTGACGATCGTCTGGACAAGCCGTTCCTCGCCGGTGCCGACGCGCGTGGCTTGCTCAACCTCAAGGGGCATCGCTCTGTGGGCGGCATGCGCGCCTCCATCTACAACGCTGTCGACATCACCGCCGTCAACGCGCTGGTGGCGTACATGGCTGAATTCGAGAAGGAACACGGCTGATGTCCGAGCAAGAACTCAAGGCACTGCGCGTTCGCATCGACGCTCTGGACAGCAAAGTCCTCGAGCTGATCAGCGAGCGTGCCCGCTGCGCCCAGGAAGTTGCGCGAGTAAAGATGGCCTCGCTGGCCGAAGGCGAAGTGCCGGTGTTCTATCGTCCCGAGCGTGAAGCTCAGGTGCTCAAGCGCGTGATGGAGCGCAATCAGGGGCCGCTGGGCAACGAAGAGATGGCGCGGTTGTTCCGCGAAATCATGTCCTCGTGCCTAGCGCTCGAGCAGCCGCTGAAAGTGGCTTACCTCGGCCCTGAAGGCACCTTCACCCAAGCGGCGGCCATGAAGCACTTCGGTCACGCGGTGATCAGCAAGCCGATGGCGGCGATCGACGAAGTGTTCCGTGAAGTCGCAGCGGGTGCGGTTAACTTTGGCGTGGTGCCGGTGGAGAACTCCACCGAAGGCGCGGTCAACCACACCCTCGACAGCTTCCTCGAACACGACATGGTGATCTGCGGCGAAGTCGAACTGCGCATTCACCACCACTTGTTGGTCGGTGAAAACACCAAGACCGACAGCATCAGTCGCATCTACTCCCACGCGCAGTCGCTGGCCCAGTGCCGCAAGTGGCTGGACGCGCACTACCCGAACGTCGAGCGCGTGGCGGTGGCGAGCAACGCCGAAGCGGCGAAGCGGGTCAAGGGTGAGTGGAATTCAGCGGCGATTGCCGGCGACATGGCCGCAGGCCTGTATGGCCTGACGCGTCTGGCCGAGAAGATCGAAGACCGTCCGGACAACTCGACGCGCTTCCTGATGATCGGTAATCAGGAAGTGCCGCCGACCGGCGACGACAAGACCTCGATCATTGTCTCGATGAGCAACAAGCCTGGCGCGCTGCACGAGTTGCTGGTGCCGTTCCACGACAACGGGATTGACCTGACCCGGATCGAAACCCGTCCGTCGCGCAGTGGTAAATGGACCTACGTGTTCTTCATCGACTTCGTCGGCCACCACCGTGATCCGCTGATCAAAGGTGTGCTGGAAAAGATCAGTCAGGAAGCAGTAGCACTCAAAGTGCTGGGTTCCTACCCGAAAGCAGTTCTCTAAGGGCGGTAGCAAATGAGTGGCAACTTCCTCGCTCTGGCACAGCCGGGCGTGCAACAACTTTCGCCGTACGTTCCGGGCAAGCCTGTGGACGAACTGGCGCGTGAGCTGGATCTGGATCCGGCGAAAATCGTCAAACTGGCGAGCAACGAAAACCCGCTGGGCGCCAGTCCGAAAGCGCTGGCGGCGATCCGTGAAGAGCTGGCCGAGTTGACCCGTTATCCGGACGGCAATGGCTTCGCGCTGAAATCGCTGCTGGCCGAGCAGTGCCGCGTCGAGCTGAATCAGGTGACCCTGGGCAACGGCTCCAACGACATTCTCGAGCTGGTGGCGCGCGCCTATCTGGCGCCGGGCCTCAACGCCGTGTTCAGCGAGCACGCGTTTGCGGTGTATCCGATTGCCACTCAGGCGGTCGGCGCGCAGGCCAAAGTGGTTCCGGCCAAGGATTGGGGGCACGACCTGCCTGCGATGCTCGCGGCCATCGACGCCAATACCCGCGTGGTGTTCATCGCCAACCCGAACAACCCTACCGGTACCTGGTTCGGCGCCGAAGCGCTGGACGAGTTCCTCCAGGATGTGCCGGAGCACGTGCTGGTGGTGCTGGACGAGGCGTACATCGAATACGCCGAAGGCAGCGATCTGCCAGATGGCCTCGATTTCCTCGCGGCGTACCCGAATCTGCTGGTATCGCGCACTTTCTCCAAAGCCTACGGTCTGGCGGCGCTGCGCGTCGGTTATGGCCTGTCCACTGCGGTGGTGGCGGACGTGCTGAACCGCGTACGCCAGCCGTTCAACGTCAACAGCCTGGCCCTGGCTGCGGCCTGTGCGGCGTTGAAGGACGAGGAGTATCTGGCGCAAAGCCGTCAGCTCAACGAATCCGGCATGCAGCAGCTGCAGGCGGGTTTCCGTGAGTTGGGTCTGGGCTGGATCGAGTCCAAAGGCAACTTCATCTGCGTCGATCTAGGTCAGGTAGCTGCGCCGATTTTCCAGGGCCTGCTGCGCGAAGGCGTGATCGTGCGTCCGGTAGCTAACTACGGCATGCCGAACCACCTGCGGGTGACCATCGGTCTGCCGGCGGAAAACAGCCGCTTCCTCGAAGCGCTGCGTAAGGTTCTGGCTCGTGGGTGATGTCACTGCTCTGCAATCTGCTGCACCTATGATCGGGCGCCTTGTGGTGGTCGGTCTGGGATTGATCGGTGGTTCGTTTGCCAAAGGCTTGCGTGAAAGCGGTATCTGCCGCGAAGTGGTCGGGGTCGATCTCGACCCGCAATCGCGCAAGCTGGCGGTCGAGTTGGGCGTGGTGGATCGTTGCGAAGCTGACCTGATCGCTGCCTGTCAGGGCGCTGACGTGATTCAGCTGGCGGTGCCGATCCTGGCCATGGAGAAGGTGCTCGCGCGTCTGGCGAGTGTCGATCTGGGTCAGGCGATTCTGACCGATGTCGGCAGCGCCAAGGGCAATGTCGTGCGCGCGGCGACCGAGGCGTTCGGCGGTATGCCGGCGCGTTTCGTCCCGGGCCATCCGATTGCCGGTTCCGAGCAGAGCGGGGTGGAGGCTTCCAACTCCGAGCTGTTCCGTCGGCACAAGGTGATTCTGACGCCGCTCGAGCAAACCGACCCGGCCGCGCTGGCGGTGGTTGATCGCTTGTGGCGCGAACTGGGTGCCGATGTCGAGCACATGCAGGTCGAGCGCCACGACGAAGTGTTGGCCGCGACCAGTCATCTGCCGCACTTGCTGGCGTTCGGTCTGGTCGACTCGTTGGCCAAACGCAATGAAAACCTTGAGATCTTCCGTTACGCTGCGGGCGGTTTCCGCGATTTCACAAGAATCGCCGGAAGCGACCCGGTGATGTGGCACGACATCTTCCTCGCCAACCGCGAGGCTGTCCTGCGCACACTCGATACATTTCGCAGCGACCTCGACGCTTTGCGCGACGCGGTCGATGCAGGGGATGGGCACCAATTGTTGGGCGTCTTCACGCGCGCCCGGGTTGCCCGCGAGCATTTCAGTAAAATCCTGGCCCGCAGGGCCTATGTGGACGCTATGAATTCCAACGATCTGATTTTCCTGGCTCAACCTGGTGGCCGCCTGTCCGGTCGGATTCGCGTACCGGGTGACAAATCGATTTCCCACCGTTCGATCATGCTCGGCTCGCTGGCCGAAGGCGTGACCGAGGTTGAAGGTTTCCTCGAGGGCGAAGATGCCCTGGCGACCTTGCAGGCATTTCGCGACATGGGCGTGGTCATCGAAGGCCCGCACCACGGTCGTGTGACCATTCACGGCGTCGGCCTGCATGGCTTGAAGCCGGCGCCGGGTCCGATCTATCTGGGCAACTCGGGCACCTCGATGCGTCTGCTGTCCGGTCTGCTGGCCGCGCAGAACTTCGACAGCACCCTGACCGGCGATGCCTCGCTGTCCAAGCGTCCGATGAATCGCGTGGCCAATCCGCTGCGTGAAATGGGCGCCGTGATCGAAACCGCTGCCGAAGGTCGTCCGCCGATGACCATTCGTGGCGGTCACAAGCTCAAGGGTCTGACCTACACCATGCCGATGGCCAGTGCTCAGGTGAAATCGTGCCTGCTGCTGGCGGGTCTGTACGCCGAAGGCAAGACCACCGTCACTGAGCCGGCGCCGACCCGTGATCACACCGAGCGCATGCTGCGTGGTTTCGGCTACCCGGTGAGCGTCGATGGTGCTACCGCATCGGTCGAGTCCGGCGGCAAGCTGACTGCGACCCACATCGAAGTGCCGGGCGACATCTCGTCGTCGGCGTTCTTCCTGGTGGCGGCCTCGATTGCTGAAGGCTCCGAGCTGGTGCTGGAACACGTCGGCATCAACCCGACCCGTACCGGCGTCATCGACATCCTGCGTCTGATGGGCGCTGATATCACTCTGGAAAACCAGCGTGAAGTCGGAGGCGAGCCTGTAGCTGACTTGCGCGTTCGGGCAGCTAAACTGAAAGGTATCGAGATTCCCGAAGCGCTGGTGCCACTGGCCATCGACGAATTCCCGGTGCTGTTCGTGGCGGCGGCGTGTGCCGAAGGCCGTACCGTGCTGACCGGTGCCGAAGAGCTGCGCGTCAAGGAGTCGGATCGCATTCAAGTGATGGCGGACGGCTTGCTGGCGCTGGGCGTCAAGTGCCAGCCGACCCCGGACGGCATCATCATTGACGGCGGCCAGATCGGTGGTGGCGAAGTGCACGGTCACGGTGATCACCGTATCGCCATGGCCTTCAGCGTGGCTTCGCTGCGCGCTACTGCACCGATCCGCATCCATGATTGCGCCAACGTCGCGACGTCGTTCCCGAACTTCCTCGCGCTGTGCGCGCAGGTCGGTATTCGTGTGGCACAAGAGGCTCAGTCGTGAAAAACATTGCACCGGTCATCACCATTGATGGGCCAAGCGGTTCGGGCAAGGGCACGGTCGCCGGGATTCTGGCCAAACGTCTGGGCTGGAACCTGCTGGATTCCGGTGCGCTGTATCGCCTGCTGGCGTTCGCTGCGCACAACCATGGTGTCGACCTGACCAATGAGGAGCTGCTGAAGAAACTCGCCGCTCATCTGGATGTGCAGTTCATCGCGGCGACCGACGGTCAGCTGCAGCGCATCATTCTGGAAGGTGATGAAGTCAGCGATGTCATCCGTACCGAACGCGTCGGTTCCGGTGCTTCTCAGGTGGCCGCATTGCCGGCGGTACGCGAGGCGCTGCTGCAGCGCCAGCGCGCTTTTCAGGAAGCGCCGGGCCTGGTGGCCGATGGTCGCGACATGGGTACGGTGGTTTTTCCGGATGCGCCGCTGAAGATTTTCCTCACCGCCAGTGCCGAGGAACGGGCGCGCCGCCGATATTTGCAGTTGAAGGGCAAAGTCGAGGGTGTTAGTCTGTCGAGTCTGCTAGATGAGATCCGTGCACGCGACGAGCGTGATACCCAGCGCGCAGTAGCCCCGCTCAAGCCGGCGGCTGACGCGATACAGCTGGATTCCACGGAGTTGTCCATCGATCAGGTGCTTGAACGCATCATGAGCGAGATCGCCATTCGCGATATCGCCGGGTGACCAAGAAGAACGCAGGGGACCAGTCATAGTCCTGCGGCGCTTCTTTTAAATGAAACTAACCCACACCGTCTGGGGTGTGGAGATGGGCGTATTCTTCGCCCTCATCTACAGGAATTAAAATGAGCGAAAGCTTTGCGGAACTCTTTGAAGAAAGCCTAAAGACCCTGAACCT
>NZ_JBIUVO010000031.1:28153-52538 GCF_044742995.1 Pseudomonas sp. NPDC087803 | reverse complement strand
AAGTGCGTGTTGGCGAGGTCGAAGGCCAGATCGAAGAGATCGGCACGGTTAAAACCACATTGCTGACCGATGAGGGTGAGCTAGTCTCACTCTCCAATCGGATCCTGCTGGAACAGCATGTGAGTAGCCGCTAACCCGGCAAACCCTGCTAATGTATGCCGCCGCAAATTGTCCTGAGAGGGCTGCGGCGGACATTGACCTGACTGTCGGCACGACTTGTTTTGAATAAAGCCCAAACGCTATCCACGCGCTATGACCCCCGTGAGCTCTCTGATGAGGAGTTGGTCGCGCGCTCGCATACCGAGCTGTTTCACGTGACGCGCGCCTATGAAGAGCTGATGCGGCGTTACCAGCGAACATTATTTAACGTTTGTGCGAGATATCTTGGGAACGATCGCGACGCAGACGATGTCTGTCAGGAAGTGATGCTTAAGGTGTTGTACGGCCTGAAGAACTTCGAGGGGAAATCGAAGTTCAAAACCTGGCTCTACAGCATCACGTATAACGAATGCATCACGCAGTATCGGAAGGAACGGCGAAAGCGTCGCTTGATGGACGCCTTGAGTCTGGACCCCCTGGAAGAAGCGTCGGAAGAAAAGGCGCCGAAACCCGAGGAGAAGGGTGGACTCGATCGCTGGCTGGTGTATGTGAACCCGATTGACCGTGAAATTCTGGTGCTGCGATTTGTCGCAGAGCTTGAGTTTCAGGAGATCGCAGACATCATGCACATGGGTTTGAGTGCGACAAAAATGCGGTACAAACGTGCTCTAGACAAATTACGTGAGAAATTTGCAGGCATTGCTGAAACTTAGTTCAGCGCAAATATCTCTTACGTGTAGGCAAGTTCTGATAGACTTGCCGCCGAGTTGTCCCCCGGTTTGCGGGACTGCTTCACAATCACCAGATGGGGATTTAACGGATGAAACTGAAAAACACCTTGGGCTTGGCCATTGGTTCTTTGATTGCCGCTACTTCGTTCGGCGCACTGGCACAAGGCCAAGGCGCAGTTGAAGGCGAACTGTTCTACAAGAAGCAGTACAACGACAGCGTTGACCACGTCGAAGACGGCTTCAACCCAGGCGCCTCTATCGGTTACTTCTTGACCGACGACGTAGCGTTGAACTTCACCTACGACCGTAACAACCACACCCGTTCGAACGACGGTACCGGTAGCCAGAAGCTGCACGGCGACAACTTCGGTCTGATCGCTCAGTACCACTTCAACAATGCTGGCGACGCTCTGCGTCCTTACATCGCTGGTGGTGTTAAGCACGGTAGCCTGACCAACGTTGAAGCTGACGGTCACAGCGGTCGCGATCAGTCGACTTACCTGAACGCTGGCGCTGGCGTTAAGTACTACTTCGCCGAAAACTTCTACGCCCGTGCTGGTGTAGACGCTGACTACAAACTGGACAACGGTCGCTGGAACTACGCTCCAGTTGTTGGCCTGGGTGTGAACTTCGGCGGTGGCGGCAAGCCAGCTCCTGCTCCAGTTCCAGCTCCAGAGCCAGTTGCAGAAGCTCCAGTTGAAGCTCCAGTTGCTGAAGTTGTTCGTGTTGAGCTGGACGTCAAGTTCGACTTCGACAAGTCGGTCGTCAAGCCTAACAGCTACGCTGACATCAAGAACCTGGCTGACTTCATGAAGCAGTACCCAGCCACTCACACCACTGTTGAAGGTCACACTGACTCCGTCGGTCCTGACGCTTACAACCAGAAACTGTCTCAGCGCCGTGCAGACGCCGTTAAGAAAGTTCTGACTCAGCAGTACGGTGTTGAATCGTCCCGCGTTCAGTCCGTTGGCTACGGCGAATCCCGCCCAGTTGCTGACAACAAAACTGAAGCTGGTCGCGCTGTTAACCGTCGCGTAGAAGCGCAGGTTGAAGCTCAAGCTAAGTAATTAGCTCGCCGCTTTGAGAAAAGCCCGGCTCAGGCCGGGCTTTTCTTTGCCTGCGATTTAAGCAACAGGGCATTGGCGCCTCGCGCCGGGGGGCGATGCCCGGCTATAATTGCCGCCTCTTTTCGCCGCCCGAGTCATCGCCGCCCATGTACACCCTGGCCCGTCAGCTGTTGTTCAAACTTTCCCCGGAAACCTCCCACGATCTGTCGCTGGATCTGATCGGCGCGGGTGGGCGTTTGGGCCTCAACGGCATGCTGTGCAAGAAGCCGGCGAACGTGCCGGTGACGGTCATGGGTCTGGACTTCCCGAACCCTGTGGGGCTGGCGGCCGGTCTGGACAAGAACGGCGCGGCCATCGACGGTTTCTCGCAACTGGGTTTCGGCTTCGTCGAAATCGGCACCGTGACCCCGCGTCCGCAGCCGGGCAACCCGAAACCACGGATCTTCCGCCTGCCCGAGGCCGAGGCGATCATCAATCGCATGGGCTTCAACAACCTCGGTGTGGATAACCTGCTGGCGCGGGTCGCTGCAGCCAAATACAAGGGCGTGCTGGGGATCAACATCGGCAAGAACTTCGACACCCCGGTCGAGCGCGCCGTGGATGACTATCTGATCTGCCTGGACAAGGTCTATGCCCACGCCAGCTATGTCACGGTCAACGTCAGCTCGCCGAACACCCCGGGCCTGCGCAGCCTGCAGTTCGGTGATTCGCTCAAGCAGTTGCTGGCGGACCTGGCCACGCGCCGCGCCGAACTGGCCCTGCGCCACGGCAAGCATGTGCCGCTGGCGATCAAGATCGCCCCGGACATGACCGACGAAGAGACGGCGCAGGTGGCTCAGGCGTTGATCGAAACCGGGATGGACGCGGTGATCGCCACCAACACCACCCTTAGCCGTGTTGGCGTTGAAGGCATGGAGCACGGTGACGAGGCGGGTGGTCTGTCCGGCGCACCGGTGCGCGACAAGAGCACGCATACCGTGAAGGTACTGGCGGCTGAGCTGGGTGGTCGATTGCCGATCATTGCGGCCGGTGGCATCACTGAGGGCAAGCATGCGGCCGAGAAGATCACGGCGGGTGCGAGCCTGGTGCAGATTTACTCGGGCTTCATCTATAAGGGCCCGGCGCTGATTCGTGAATCGGTCGATGCGATCGCCGCGCTGCGCTGACGGCTTCTGTGGCGAGGGAGCTTGCTCCCGCTGGGTTGCGAAGCAGCCCCAAGTTTGTCAGGTATAGCGAGGATTCAGGATTTACGACTGCTGCGCAGCCGAGCGGGAGCAAGCTCCCTCGCCACAGGGGATTGCATTTTCAGGCATAAAAAAGGGCTCCTCGAAGGAGCCCCTGGGCCGCAGCCCGCCGTCCGGGAAGGACGTGCATGGTAAGTCGTTACAAATTCAGATTGTCGTGTTGCAATAAGTGCCCTGTGTCAGCCGACGGCGTGAAGTTCGTTGAGTCTGTGGATCCCCGCAGTGCCGGTCATACCGTCCCAGTTGTCGCCGCGTCCTTCTCGCCAGCCGTTGATCCAGGCTTGACGTACCGACGGTAGAGTAAATGGGCAAAGCTCGCGGGATTTGCCACCAACGCCATATTGATATCCGCGCAAAAATGCTCTTTCCAACGGATCACGCTTAAGTCTTCTCATAGGGTGTTTCCCTCACTTGTTGACTGTTTTCGTCGCGTTGACCTCAACCGAGGTCTGGCAGAAAAAACTCTGCCATTGGGCGGCTCGCTGCCGGCGTGGCGAGCCAAGGTGTTGACGCCGTTGCGACGTCAACCTGTGGTCAGTTCTAACCAATGAGTCACACCGAGGGAATGATCGTTTTGTCATAAGGACGTAACGAAAATAGTGCTACAGCCATAAGTAACCACGGGTTTCATGAACTTTTTTTCAGCAAACCCCGGTATGATCGGCCCCGCGCTGGATGATGGGGTTAATCCTTTAGTGAGAATGACCCACGTTTGCGCTGGGGTACTAAGCGACGAAGGGTCGCTTTGAGACTTTTTGTTTCATCAACTTTTTTACCTGTCCTTGCATCTAAGCTCTTTTAACCCGAGCAGCGGGGATGGAACGGCACACCTTCGTGCCACGCGGGCGCTCTTTTAGAAAAGCGCCTGATTGAAAACCGGATCGGCAATGCGTTGCCGGTTCACTAGCCAAAGGCTCTGGAAATACCATGTCCGACCGTTTCGAACTCTTCCTCACTTGCCCCAAAGGCCTTGAAGGCCTGCTTATCGAGGAAGCCGTCGGGCTTGGCCTTGAAGAAGCTCGCGAGCACACCTCCGCCGTGCGTGGCATGGCGACCATGGAAACCGCTTATCGCCTGTGCCTGTGGTCGCGTCTGGCCAACCGGGTACTGCTGGTGCTCAAGCGCTTCCCGATGAAAGACGCTGAAGACCTGTACCACGGCGTGCTCGACGTCGAGTGGCAGGATCACATGCTCGCCGACGGCACCCTGGCCGTTGAATTCAGCGGCCACGGCTCGGGCATCGACAACACCCACTTCGGCGCGCTGAAAGTCAAAGACGCCATCGTCGACAAACTGCGTACCCCGCAGGGCGACCGCCCAAGCATCGACAAGCTCAACCCGGACCTGCGCATTCACCTGCGCCTGGATCGCGGCGAAGCGATCCTGTCTCTCGACCTGTCCGGTCACAGCCTGCACCAGCGCGGTTACCGCCTGCAGCAGGGCGCGGCACCGCTGAAGGAAAACCTCGCGGCAGCGATCCTGATCCGTTCCGGCTGGCCGCGCATTGCGGCCGAAGGCGGCGCGCTGGCTGACCCGATGTGCGGTGTCGGTACGTTCCTCGTCGAAGCCGGGATGATCGCCGCCGACATGGCGCCGAACCTGCGCCGTGAACAGTGGGGCTTCACCGCATGGCTGGGTCACGTTCCGGCGCTGTGGAAAAAACTCCATGAAGAAGCCGTCGAGCGTGCCGCTGCCGGTCTGGCCAAGCCGCCGCTGTGGATTCGCGGTTACGAAGCCGACCCGCGCCTGATTCAACCGGGCCGCAATAACGTCGAGCGCGCCGGTCTGAGCGAGTGGATCAAGATCTATCAGGGCGAAGTCGCGACCTTCGAACCGCGTCCGGACCAGAACCAGAAAGGTCTGGTGATCTGCAACCCGCCGTACGGCGAGCGTCTGGGCGACGAAGCCAGCCTGCTTTATCTCTATCAGAACCTTGGCGAGCGTCTGCGTCAGGCCTGCCTGAACTGGGAAGCGGCGGTGTTCACCGGCGCGCCGGATCTGGGCAAGCGCATGGGCATTCGCAGCCACAAGCAGTATTCGTTCTGGAACGGCGCGCTGCCGTGCAAACTGCTGCTGATCAAGGTGCTGCCGGATCAGTTCGTCACTGGCGAGCGGCGGACTCCGGAACAGCGTCAGGCCGAGCGTGAACAAGCGGCTTACGACCAGACCCCGAACGAGCCGCAAGAGCGCAAGTTCAACAAGAACGGCAACCCGATCAAACCGACGCCAGCGCCGGCGCCAGTGATCGAGCAGCCGCGCCTGAGCGAAGGCGGGCAGATGTTTGCCAATCGCCTGCAGAAAAACCTCAAGGCG
This sequence comes from Pseudomonas sp. NPDC087803, assembly GCF_044742995.1. Lineage (NCBI taxonomy): Bacteria > Pseudomonadati > Pseudomonadota > Gammaproteobacteria > Pseudomonadales > Pseudomonadaceae > Pseudomonas > Pseudomonas sp. NPDC087803. The sequence continues at coordinate 47,084 of NZ_JBIUVO010000031.1, read as the reverse complement.
CTGAGCAAGTGGGTCAAGCGCGAAGGCATCGACTGTTACCGCGTCTATGATGCCGACATGCCGGAATACGCCATGGCCATCGACCTGTATCACGATTGGGTGCACGTGCAGGAATACGCGGCGCCGAAGTCGATTGATCCGGAAAAAGCCTCGGCGCGCATGTTCGACGCCCTGGCGGCGATCCCGCAGGCATTGAACGTCGACAAGAGCCGCGTGGTGGTCAAACGCCGCGAGCGTCAGAGCGGCACCAAGCAGTACGAGCGTCAGGCGGCGCAGGGCAAGTTCAATGAGGTCAGCGAAGGCGGCGTCAAACTGCTGGTGAACCTCACCGACTACCTCGACACCGGGCTGTTCCTCGACCACCGGCCGATGCGCATGCGCATTCAGAAAGAGGCGGCCGGCAAGCGCTTCCTCAATCTGTTCTGCTACACCGCGACCGCCAGTGTGCACGCGGCCAAGGGCGGTGCGCGCAGCACCACCAGCGTCGACCTGTCGAAGACTTATCTGGACTGGGCGCGACGCAACCTGTCGCTGAACGGTTTCTCCGACAAGAACCGTCTGGAGCAGGGCGACGTGATGGCGTGGCTGGAAAGCTGCCGCGACGAGTACGACCTGATCTTCATCGACCCGCCGACCTTCTCCAACTCCAAGCGCATGGAAGGCATCTTCGACGTGCAGCGTGATCAGGTGCAGTTGATCGACCTGGCCATGGCGCGTCTGGCAACCGGTGGCGTGCTGTACTTCTCCAACAACTTCCGCAAGTTCCAGCTGGAGGAGAACCTGGCCGAGCGTTACGCGGTCGAGGAAATCAGCGCGCAGACCATCGATCCGGATTTTGCCCGCAACACCAAGATTCACCGCGCCTGGAAAATCACGGCTCGTTGACGCTCGGGCTGTTTGGATCCACAGAGCCTTGATTTTTAACGGCTCTTGGATCCGATCAGAGCTAGCCAAATTAATGGCTAATAGCTATAACTCAACTCATGGCCAGTGGGGGTTCCCCCCGAAACAGTGGCGTTGTGAGTTGCCCCTATGTCGTTGCACCCTGTGCGCCCGAAGATACTGGGTTTTATCAGCGAAGAAGTCTCGGCCTGGCTGGTCGCGCTGCTGGTATTGCTCGCCGGCGGGATTCTCACGGGGCTGCTCGCCTGGGCCACCCTCAATCAGTTTCACCATCAACTGCGCCAACGCTTCCAGCTGCTCGCCAATGAGCGTTACAGCCGCATCGAAGAGCGTTTCCAGGATCAGGAGCAGCGTCTCGACGGCTTGCGCCGTTTCTTCGCCAACTCCGATTCGGTCTCACGCAGCGAATTCGATGGCTATGCCAAACCGCTTTTATTACGCACTCAGGCCTATTCCTATGCGCCGCGGGTCAGCCGTGCCGAACGCCCGGCGATCGAACAAGCGGTGCGTAACGAAGGCTTCAGCACCTTCACCTTTCGTGAGCTGAACGCTGACGATCAGTTGCAGACCGCCGGTGACCGCGCCGAATACGTACCGGTGATCTACACCCAGAGCCTCAGCCGCTTGCCTACGCCGCTGGGATACGACTTGCTGGCGCAACCGCTGCGCCGGGCGACGCTGGAACGCGCCGACCGCACCGGGCACATGGTGGTGTCGCAGCCACTGCATCTGGTGGGGATTGATCCGGCGTATGCCCGGGGCGTCCTGCTGCTGGCGCCGGTCACTCGTGAAGGGGCGCCGAAAGGGCTGGTGCAAGGTTATGTGATGGCAGTGATCAGCATGCAGCAGTTGCTGGCCGATGGACTGCCCGAGGACAACCAGGATTTCCTCAACGTACGCATTCTCGACCTGTCCACCGACGATCAGCATGAAGTGCTTTACGAGTCGGCCAACAAGGCGGGGGCCAGTGATCTGTCGGCCACGCAGTTGTTGCGCATGGCCGACCATGACTATCAGGTGGACATACAGCCCAGCGAAGCCTTTCTGCAAGCCAACCATTCGTCGATCAGCAGCCTGGTGGTGCTGGGCGCGCTGCTGAGCCTGTTACTCAGCGCATTGTTGTATGTGTTGGTCAGTCAGCGTCAGCGCGCGTTGCGCATGGTCGAATTGCGCACGCAGGAACTGCACGCCCGCGAGCAGGAATTGCGCGGCACTCACGGCCAGTTGCGCGGCGTGCTGAATGCCGCGACCCAAGTGGCAATCATCGCCACCGACCTGCGCGGGGTGATCAACACCTTCAACCCCGGCGCCGAACAGATGCTCGGCTACAGCAGCGCTGATGTGGTCGGCCACATGACTCTGGAGAACCTGCATCTGCCGCGAGAGCTGGCCGCGCGTTCGGCGGAGTTGAGTGCGCGTTATGGCAAGAGCATTCCGACCTGCCACGCGATGCTGGTCGAGGGCGGCGAGGTCGGCGGTCATGAGGCGCGTGAGTGGACGCTGGTGCGCAGCGACGGCAGTCATCTGCCGGTGAACATGCTCGCCACCCCGGTGCTCGATGAGCAGGGGTTGTGGGTCGGGCATCTGGCGATCTGCATCGACATCACCGAGCGCAAGCGCGTACATGAGGCGCTGGCGGCGCGCGATGTATTGCTGAAGAAACTCAGCGCCCATGTGCCCGGCGGCATCTACCAATTCAAGATGGAATTCGACGGGCGCTTCAGCGTGATCTACGCCAGCGACGGCATCCGTGAGATCTACGAGCTGGAACCGGACGTGCTGCTGCTCAATGCCGAGGCGATTTTTACCCGCATCCACCCGCAGGACATCACCCGCGTGCGCACCTCGATCCGCGCCTCGGCGGACAATCTCAGCCCATGGCGCGAGGAGTACCGCGTGCAGTTGCCCGCGCGCGGCCTGCGCTGGGTGCGCGGCGAGGCGACGCCGGAGGAACTGCCGGGCGGCGGCGTGTTGTGGCACGGCTACATCTCGGACATTTCCGATCTGAAGCGGGTGGAAGAGGAACTGCGGGCGCTGTCGGTCACCGATTCACTGACCGGCATCCACAACCGCCGCTACTTCCAGGAACGCCTGACCACCGAGATGGCGCGGGTCGAGCGTGGCGGTGGCGAGCTGTCGGTGATCATGCTCGACATCGACCACTTCAAACGGATCAACGACCAGTACGGCCATGCCGTCGGCGACCGCGTGCTGCAAGCGGTGTGCGAGCGCATCGGCCATCGTTTGCGGCGTACTGATGTGTTCTGTCGTCTGGGCGGTGAAGAGTTCATGGTGCTGTGCCCGGACATCGACGGCGAGCACGCGTACATCCTCGCCACTGAGTTGTGGCAAGGCCTGCGCAGTGCGCCAGTGGATGTGGTCGGGGTGGTGACGGCCAGTTTCGGCATCGCCAGCTGGCGCCCGGGGGAGGGCGCGGATGCGCTGCTGCTGCGGGCGGATTCGGGGGTGTACGCGGCGAAGCAAGGCGGGCGTGATCGGGTGGAGCAGATGAGCTAGGCCGTTACGCCGATCCCACAGAAGATCAAAAGATCGCAGCCTGCGGCAGCTCCTACATGGGAATGGTGTACACCCTGTAGGAGCTGCCGAAGGCTGCGATCTTTGGCCTTTATTACAGGGCCGAAGCGGTCTGCGGCAGGCGCGGCTGCTTGTACAGATCCAGCAGCACCTGATCCAGCACCGACGACGCGCCGAACGGCGCCTTGTCGTTGAGGATCGCCACCACCGCCCAGGTGTTGCCGTTGACGTCGCGGCTGAAGCCGGCAATCGCCCGCACGGTATTCAGGGTGCCGGTCTTGACGTGGGCTTCGCCGCGCATCGCGGTGGTCTTCAGGCGTTTGCGCATGGTGCCGTCGGTGCCGGCAATCGGCAGCGAGCTGATGTACTCGGCGGCGTACGGGCTGTGCCAGGCGGCCTGCAGCATGTTGGCCATTTCGCGGGCGCTGACGCGTTCGGCGCGGGACAGCCCGGAACCATTCTCCATCACCAGGTGTGGCGCGGTGATGCCTTTCTTCGCCAGCCACTGACGGACTACCCGTTGCGCAGCCTTGGCGTCATCACCGTCGGCTTCGTTGCGGTACTTCTGACCGAGGCTCAGGAACAGCTGCTGGGCCATGGTGTTGTTACTGTATTTGTTGATGTCGCGGATGATCTCCGCCAGATCCGGCGAGTAGGCGCGGGCCAGCAGCTTGGCGCTGCTCGGGGTCGCGGCGAGGCGATCCTTGCCCTGGATGCTGCCGCCCAGTTCTTTCCAGATCGCGCGCACGGCGCCGGCGGTGTAGGTCGCGTGGTCGAGCAGCGACAGGTAAGTCTGCGAGCTGCAGCCTTCACCCAATTGACCGGCGACGGTCACGGTCACGCTGCCGTCCGCCTGGGTCACCGGGTTGTAGCGCACGCCACCGGTGCACTGTTTGGAGTTGAGCGCCTTGACCGTGTTTTCGATGCGCACGCTGGCAATCGGCGGCTCCACCGAGATCAGCACCCGGCCCCCGTCGTTGCGCGCAACAAAGCGCAGGGCCTTGAGGTTGACCAGCAGCGAGTCCGGCTTGACCAGGAACGGCTTGTTTTCGTCATTGCCGTCGTCGTTGAACTCGGGCAGTTGCGGCTGGATGAAGAAGCTGCGGTCGAGGATCAGATCGCCGGTGACCTGAGTCACGCCGTTGGCGCGCAGGTCGCGCATCAGCAGCCAGAGTTTTTCCATGTTCAGCTTCGGATCGCCGCCACCCTTGAGGTACAGATTGCCGTTGAGGATGCCGCCGCTCAGATCGCCATCGGTGTAAAACTCGGTTTTCCACTGATGGTTGGGGCCGAGCATTTCCAGCGAGGCGTAAGTGGTGACCAGTTTCATGGTCGAGGCCGGGTTGACCGAGACGTCGGCGTTGTACACAGTCGGATTGCCCGGGCCGTCGAGCGGAATCATCACCAGCGACAGCGCAGTCGGCTGCAATTTGCTGGCCTTGAGGGCTTTTTCGACGTTTGGAGTGAGGGCGGTATTGATGGTGGCCGCAGAAACCGGCAGGGCCAGGGGCAGAAGAAGGCCGGCAAGAAACAGTGGACGCAACGATTTGATCATATGAAATAAAACCCTGCAGAAGAGGGGAAAAATAACGAGGGCATGGATGAAAAAGCCCTCAGTGGTCATGAAAGTGTCGGCATTATGCCCCAAGGTGTAACAGCTTGTGCCTTGCCCGGGGCGGCCATTTGGTTATTTTTTTTACGGGCGGTCGCCATCGCGCCCAGAGAGTCGGGCAATTGACCGCTTAAACTGGTAAAGTGCCGGCCGTTATTACTTAAGAGGATTGTTCCAATGGCGACTAACCGTTCCCAGCGTCTGCGCAAAAAACTGTGCGTTGATGAATTCCAAGAGCTGGGTTTCGAACTGAACCTGGACTTCAAAGAAGACTTGTCCGAAGAAGCCATTGACGCTTTCCTCGAAGCATTCATCAAAGAAGCCATGGAAGCCAACGGTCTGGGTTATGTTGGCGGCGATGACTTCGGTCTGGTTTGCCTGCAGAAGCGTGGCTCGGTCAACGAAGAGCAGCGTGCTGCCGTTGAAGCCTGGCTGAAAAACCGTAGCGAACTGACCGGCATGACCGTCAGCCCGCTGCTGGACGTCTGGTATCCGGAAAAGCCGATCAACGCGGCTAAGTGATACTGAAAAAAACGGCGACCTGAGGGTCGCCGTTTTTTTTTGCCGGATCAAAAGATCGCAGCCTGCGGCAGCTCCTACAGAGATCAGTGTAGGAGCTGCCGCAGGCTGCGATCTTTTGCTTTCAGGCTTTACGCCAATTCAGAATCAATAACGTCAAAACCCCCGCCACAATCCCCCAGAACGCCGACCCAATGGAAAACAGCGTCAGCCCCGACGCCGTGACCATGAAGGTGATCAGCGCCGCCTCGCGTTCCTTGACCTCGGTCATGGCAATGCTCAGGCCGTTGATGATCGAACCGAACAGCGCCAGCGCGGCAATCGACAGCACCAGTTCTTTCGGCAGCGCGGCAAACAGCGCCGCCAATGTGGCGCCGAACACCCCGGCAATCCCGTAGAAAATCCCGCACCAGACGGCGGCGGTGTAGCGCTTGTTGCGATCTTCATGGGCGTGCGGCCCGGTGCAGATCGCCGCGCTGATGGCCGCGAGGTTGATGCCGTGGGAACCAAATGGCGCCAGCAGCAGCGAGGCGATGCCGGTGGTGGTGATCAGCGGCGAGGCCGGCACGTTGTAGCCGTCGGCGCGCAGCACGGCGATGCCCGGCATGTTCTGCGAGGTCATCGCCACCACGAACAGCGGGATACCGATGCTGATGGTTGCGGCCAGCGAGAAGTGTGGGGTGGTCCACACCGGTGTCGCCACTTCCAGATGGAAACCGCTGAAATCCAGCAGACCCATGAAGCCCGAAAGCGCGGTGCCGATCAGTAGCGCAGCCAGTACCGCGTATCGCGGCGACAGGCGTTTGACCAGCAGATAAGTGAAGAACATTCCCAACACCAGCCCGGTACGATGCTGCGCGGCGACGAAGATTTCGCTGCCGATCTTGAACAGGATCCCCGCCAGCAATGCTGCCGCCAGCGACGCCGGGATCTTTTTCACCAGGCGTTCGAAGCTGCCGGTCAGGCCGCAAATGGTCACCAGCACCGCGCAAGTGATGTAGGCGCCGATGGCCTCGCCATAGCTGACGCCACCGAGGCTGGTGATCAGCAGGGCTGCACCCGGTGTCGACCAGGCAATGGTGATCGGGGTGCGATAGCGCAGCGACAGGCCGATCGAGCACACCGCCATGCCGATCGAGATCGCCCAGATCCACGAGGAAATCTGCCCGCTGCTTAAACCCGCCGCTTGCCCGGCCTGGAACATCAGCACCAGCGAACTGGTGTAGCCGGTCATCATCGCGATAAAACCGGCGACGATTGCCGAGGGCGAAGTGTCGGCGAGCGGGCGCAGGCGGGTGTAGGTGGCGTCGTTCATGACGGCGGTGTTCCTTATACAGATGGAGATCCCCGCAATTACGCTGAACCCCGTGTAGGAGCTGCCGAAGGCTGCGATCTTTTGATCTGCTGCTAAAAAACAAAGTCAAAAGATCGCAGCCTGCGGCAGCTCCTACATAAGAGCCGTTGTGCGCAAAGGCGGATTCTGTGATCAAGCCTAAACTCAATCGTAACGGATCGTTGCAATACAGCCGTGGTCACAAACAGCCATACAGTCGTGTTGCCACCATCCATTGTGTACAATCGCGCTGTTTTTTACGCGATACTTGCCAGCGACCTACTGTGCCGTATTACAGTCACGGTCTATTCGCCGCAGTTCTCCCGACTCGAGTGCCCATGAACGAACAGTTGCAACCCCTCAAGAAACAACCGCGAGCAGGCAAAGCCGGCCGCAGCGGAACCCAGGACGATATTGTCTACGCGCATATCTTCGAGGCCATCCTCGAACAGCGTCTGGCGCCCGGTACAAAATTGAGCGAAGAAGCGCTGGGGGAAATCTTCGGGGTCAGCCGCACCATCATTCGCCGCGCGCTGTCGCGTCTGGCCCATGAAGGCGTGGTGCTGTTGCGGCCGAACCGTGGCGCCGTGGTCGCCAGCCCGAGCGTTGAAGAGGCGCGTCAGGTGTTCATGGCCCGCCGTCTGGTGGAGCGTGCTATCACCGAACTGGCCGTGCAACATGCCACCGCCGAGCAGATCGCCGAGCTGCGCCAGATGGTCAACGACGAGCGCGACAGCTTCTCCCGCGGCGATCGCGGTGCCGGTATCCGTCTGTCGGGCGAGTTCCACCTGAAACTGGCCGAAGCGGCGAAGAACGCGCCTCTGATCAGCTTCCAGCGCAGCCTGGTCTCGCAGACCTCGCTGATCATCGCCCAGTACGAAAGCGGCAACCGCTCGCATTGCTCCTATGACGAGCACACCCAGTTGATCGACGCCATCGAAGCGCGCAACGGTGAACTGGCGGTGGACCTGATGATGCATCACATGGATCACATCGACAGCAAGCTCAACCTCGATGAGGAAAGTGCGTCGGATGACCTGCATGCGGTGTTCTCGCATTTGTTGCAGACCAAGAAGCCTGGGCGCCCTGCGGCGAAACTCTGACTGATACCGAGTCGACCCCATCGCGAGCAGGCTCACTCCTACATTTGAAATGCGTTCACTTGTAGGAGTGAGCCTGCTCGCGATAGCTTTTTGGCAGGCAACAAAAATCCCCCGGGGCTAACACCGCCGGGGGATTTTTTATGCCTCGGGAAAACTCAGCGCTGATGCACCAAAGTCCCCGCCGCATACGTCTGCTGCACCGTGCGGTCATCGCCCAGTGTCATCAGCACAAACAATGTCTCGGCAATGTTGTTGGCCTGTTTCAGGCGATAGCTGAGCAGTGGCGTGGCGTTGTAGTCCAGCACCAGGAAGTCCGCATCGGAACCCGGCTGCAGGTTGCCGATCTTGTCTTCCAGACGCAGTGCCCGCGCACCGCCCAGCGTCGCCAGGTACAGCGACTTGAACGGGCTCAACCGCGCGCCCTGCAATTGCATGACTTTGTAAGCTTCGTTCAGCGTTTGCAGCAGTGAGAAACTGGTGCCGCCACCCACGTCAGTGCCGAGGCCGACATTGAGCTTGTGCTTCTCGGCCATCGGCAGGTTGAACAGGCCGCTGCCGAGGAAGAAGTTCGAGGTCGGGCAGAACGAGATTGCCGAGCCGGTTTCCGCCAGTCGCGCGCACTCGTCGTCGCACAGGTGTACGCCGTGAGCGAACACCGAGCGCTCGCCGAGCAATTTGTAGTGGTCGTAAACGTCGAGGTAACCCTTGCGCTCCGGGAACAGCTCTTTGACCCACTCGATTTCCTTGAGGTTTTCGCTGATGTGGGTCTGCATGTACAGATCCGGGTATTCGGTGAGCAGTTGGCCGGCGAGGGTCAGTTGCTCCGGAGTGCTGGTCGGGGCGAAGCGTGGGGTGACCGCGTAGTGCAGACGGCCCTTGCCGTGCCAGCGTTCGATCAGCGCCTTGCTCTCGACGTAGCTCGATTCGGCGGTGTCGGTCAGGTAATCCGGCGCGTTGCGGTCCATCATCACCTTGCCGGCGATCATCCGCAGATCAAGTTTCTCGGCGGCCTCGAAAAACGAGTTCACCGACTGCGGATGCACGCTGCCGAACACCAGCGCGGTGGTGGTGCCGTTGCGCAACAGTTCCTTGATGAAGATATCGGCCACGTCGTCGGCGTGAGCCTTGTCACCGAACTGGCTTTCGCACGGGAAGGTGTAGGTGTTGAGCCAGTCCAGCAGTTGCTCGCCGTAGGCGCCGACCATGCCGGTTTGCGGCAGGTGGATGTGGGTGTCGATGAAGCCCGGGGTGATCAGCGCGTCCTGATAGTGGGTGATCTCGATGTCCGCCGGCAGGGTCGGCAGCAGTTCGCTGGCGTGGCCGAGGGCGCTGATCTTGCCGCCATCGACCACCAGCAGGCCGTCCTCGAAATATTCGTAGGAGGCTTCGATCCCGACTTCGGCGGGGTCGGCGATGCTGTGCAGGATGGCGGCGCGGTAGGCTTTGCGAGTCAGAGGCATGAGGGTTCTCTAATCAGTTTGAGGCTTTGAGTTTGGCGGCCTGACTGCGCCGGGAAACCGGCAGCAGTTTGGCAATCGGTTCGGCGCTGGCGGTGTGCTGGCCGAAATTGGCGTTATAGGTGGCGATGATTTCGCCGGCGATGGAGATGGCGATTTCCACAGGCAGTTTGCCTTTGACTTCGCCGATGCCCATCGGGCAGCGCATGCGTTGCACGACGCCGCTGTCGAAGCCGCGATCACGCAGGCGATGTTCGAACTTGGCCCGTTTGGTCTTCGAACCGATCAGGCCGAAGTAAGCGAAGTCGTTGCGCTTGAGAATCGCGGCCGTGAGTTCCAGATCGAGCTGATGGTTGTGGGTCATGACGATGCAGTAGCTGCCGGCGGGCAAGTCGTCGATTTCATCCACAGGCTCTTCGGCGACGATTTTACGCACGCCGTGGGGGATCTGTTCGGGGAATTCCTCCTCCCGCGAGTCGATCCAGCGCACCCGGCACGGCAGGCTGGCGAGTAACGGCACCAACGCGCGACCGACATGCCCGGCGCCGAACACGGCGATCTGCGCCTGCACCTGGCCCATCGGTTCGAACAGCAACACGTTAGCGCCGCCGCAGCACTGGCCGAGGCTGGCGCCGAGACTGAAACGCTCCAGATGGGTGTCCTGCTTGCCGCTCGCGAGCATCTCGCGGGCGATCTGCATGGCTTTGTATTCCAGGTGCCCGCCACCGATGGTGTCGAAGGTCTGGCGGGCGCTGACGACCATCTTCGAACCGGCGTTGCGCGGGGTTGAGCCGAGTTCTTCGATGATCGTCACCAGAACACAGGGTTCGCCCTGGTTCTGCAGGTCGGCGAGGGCGTCGATCCAGTTGTACATGTTCACCTCGACATCTGTCGTTGTCTGTTCGGGCCTCTTCGCTGGCAAGCCAGCTCCCACAGGTTTTGTGGTGTACCGCAAATCCTGAAATCACCACAGATCATTGTGGGAGCTGGCTTGCCAGCGATTGGCCGCACCTCGGTCCCTAGAGCGGAGCCAACTCGGTTTCAGCTTCGACCGCTTTCACAGTCTTGAGCTGACGCATCTGCTCACACCCCCACAACACCCGCTCCGGGGTCGCCGGCGCGTCGATCTGCGGTTGATGCTTGTAATCACCGAGGCTCGCCACCGCATCCTTGATCGCACACCACGCGGCAATCCCGAGCATGAACGGCGGCTCACCCACGGCCTTGGAGTGGAACACCGTGTCTTCCGGGTTCTTGCGGTTTTCCACCAGCTTCACCCGCAGGTCCAGCGGCATGTCCGCCACGGCCGGGATCTTGTAGCTGGCCGGGCCATTGGTCATCAGCTTGCCCTTGTTGTTCCAGACCAGCTCTTCCATGGTCAGCCAGCCCATGCCCTGGATGAAACCACCCTCGACCTGACCGATGTCGATCGCCGGGTTCAGCGAGGCGCCGACGTCGTGGAGGATGTCGGTACGGAGCATCTTGTACTCGCCGGTCAGGGTGTCGACGATCACCTCGCAGCACGCCGCACCGAAGGCGAAGTAGTAGAACGGCCGGCCACGGGCCTGGCTGCGGTCGTAGTAGATTTTCGGGGTCTTGTAGAAACCGGTGCTCGACAGCGAGACCTGATTGAAATACGCCAGCTGAATCAGCGCTTCGAAGGTCATGATGTGGTCACGCACGCGCACATGGCCGTTGTGGAATTCCACGTCTTCCTCGCTGACCTTGTAGTGGCGCGCAGCGAATTCCACCAGACGCTGCTTGATGATCTCGGCGGCGTTCTGCGCGGCCTTGCCGTTGAGGTCGGCGCCGCTGGAGGCGGCAGTCGGCGAGGTGTTCGGCACTTTGTCGGTGTTGGTCGCGGTGATCTGCACCCGATCCATTTCCACCTGGAACACTTCGGCCACCACCTGCGCGACCTTGGTGTTGAGGCCCTGGCCCATTTCCGTGCCGCCGTGGTTCAGGTGGATGCTGCCGTCGGTGTAGACGTGGATCAGCGCGCCGGCCTGATTGAGGAAACTGGCGGTGAAGGAAATGCCGAATTTTACCGGGGTCAGCGCCAGGCCTTTTTTCAGGATCGGGCTGTTGGCGTTGTAGCGACGGATCGCTTCGCGGCGCTCGGCGTACTGGCTGCTTTCTTCCAGTTCCGCAGTCATCTCTTCGAGCATGTTGTGCTCGACGGTCTGGTAGTAGTGGGTGACGTTGCGCTCGGTCTTGCCGTAGTAGTTGGCCTTGCGCACCGCCAGCGGATCGAGGTTGAGGTAACGGGCAATCGCGTCCATCACTTCTTCGATCGCGACCATCCCTTGCGGGCCGCCGAAACCACGGTAAGCGGTGTTCGACGCGGTGTTGGTCTTGCAGCGGTGACCGTTGATGGTCGCGTCGCCGAGGTAGTACGAGTTGTCCGAATGGAACATCGCCCGGTCAACGATCGACGCCGACAGGTCCGGCGAGCAACCGCAGTTGCCGGCCAGATCCATGGCGATGCCGTGCAGACGCCCGCTGCTGTCGAAGCCGACGTCGTACTCGACATAGAACGGGTGACGCTTGCCGGTCATCAGCATGTCTTCGACCCGTGGCAGGCGCATCTTGGTCGGCTGGCCGGTGAGGTGCGCGATCACCGCGCACAGGCACGCCGGGCTGGCGGCCTGGGTTTCCTTGCCGCCGAAACCACCGCCCATGCGGCGCATGTCGACGACGATCTTGTTCATCGACACGTCGAGCACTTCGGCCACCAGTTTCTGCACTTCGGTGGGGTTCTGCGTCGAGCAGTAGACGATCATGCCGCCGTCTTCGGTGGGCATCACCGAGGAGATCTGCGTCTCCAGATAAAAGTGTTCCTGACCGCCGATGTGCAGCGTGCCTTGAATGCGATGTTCGGCGGTGGCCAATGCCGAAGCCGCATCGCCGCGTTGGTGGGTGTGGCTATCGAGCACGAAGTGGCGTTTGCGCAGGGCTTCGACCACGTCCAGCACCGGCTCCAGATCTTCGTACTCGATGATCGCCGCCATCGCCGCTTTGCGTGCGGTTTCCAGGTCTTTGGCGGCCACGGCCAGCACTGGCTGACCGACGAACTGCACGTCGTCGATGGCCAGCAGTGGATCGCCCGGCAGCAGCGGGCCAATATCTTTCAGGCCCGGCACGTCTTCGTGGGTGATCGCAATCCGCACACCTTCGAAGGCGTAGCAGGGCTTGGTGTCGATGCTGATGATTTTCGCGTGGGCGCGGTCCGACAGCCGAGCGTAAACGTGCAGCTGATTGGGAAATTCCAGGCGATCATCGATGTACTGCGCTTCACCGGACACATGCTTGGCGGCGCTGTCGTGCTTGACGCTGCGGCCGACACCGGTGGTCAGGTCCTTGGCGAACAGTTCCGCCAATTCGGCTTGAGTCTTCTCTACGGCGTGATGGTTAGACATAAGCGGTCACCCGAGTCTCGATGTGCGGTGTTTGCAGTTCGATGAAGTATTTGCGCAGCAGGTTCTGCGCGCTGAGCAGGCGATATTCCTTGCTGGCGCGGAAGTCCGAGAGCGGCGTGAAGTCTTCGGCCAGCGCAGCGCAGGCGCGTTCGATCACGGCGTTGTTGAACGGCTGGCCGAGCAGTACGGCTTCGCAATGGGCGGCGCGTTTCGGGATCGCCGCCATGCCGCCGAACGCCATGCGCGCGTCGGTGATTACGCCGTTTTCCACACGCAAGTTGAATGCGGCGCAGACGGCAGAGATGTCATCGTCCAGACGCTTGGAGACCTTGTAGGCGCGGAAACGCTGCTCGGCCGTGGCGCGGGGGACGATGATCTTCTCGATGAACTCGCTTTCCTGACGGGCGGTGACCTTGTAGTCGATGAAGTAATCTTCCAGGTTCAGCGTGCGCCGGGTTTCACCTTTGCACAGCACCACTTGCGCACCAAGGGCGATCAGCAGCGGTGGCGAGTCACCGATTGGCGAGGCGTTGCCGATGTTGCCGCCGAGGGTGCCCTGGTTGCGGATCTGCAGCGAGGCGAAACGGTGCAGCAGTTCGCCGAAGTCCGGGTATTCGGCAGTCAGCGCTGCGTAGCAGTCGGAGAGGGCGGTGGCGGCGCCGATTTCGATACGGTCATCGAAGCTTTCGATGCGCTTCATTTCGGCGACATTGCCGACGTAGATCATCACCGGCAGGGTGCGGTGGAACTGGGTGACTTCCAGCGCCAGATCGGTGCCGCCGGCCAGCAGCCGGGCTTGTGGGTAAGCGTCATACAGGTCGGCCAGATCGGCGACGGTCAGCGGCACCAGGCAGCGTTTGTCGCCGCTGTTGAGTTCGCCGATATCGGTCGGGGCGATGGCTTTGAGGCGGGCGATGGTCTCGGCTTCGCGGGCATCGAACTGGTCTGGCTGCTTGCCGCAGCAGGATTGTTCGGCGGCGGCGAGGATCGGCCGGTAGCCGGTGCAGCGGCAAAGGTTGCCGGCCAGTGCTTCGTGCGCCTTGGCCTGATCCGGTGCATCGCTGTTCTTTTGCAGGGCGAACAGCGACATGACGAAACCGGGGGTGCAGAAGCCGCACTGCGAGCCGTGGCACTCGACCATGGCTTGCTGCACGCTGTGCAATTGGCCCTTGTGCTTGAGGTCTTCGACGCTGATCAGTTGTTTGCCGTGCAGCGACGAAACAAAGGTCAGGCACGAGTTGAGGCTGCGATAGCGAATGCGTTCGCGGCCGGCGTCATCCGTTTGCAACTCGCCAACCACCACGGTGCAGGCGCCACAGTCGCCGCTGGCGCAGCCTTCTTTGGTGCCGGATTTGCCCACGTGTTCGCGCAGGTAATTGAGCACGGTCAGATTCGGGTCCAGGGCGTGCTCGCTACGGAGTTCCTGGTTAAGTAAAAACTGGATCACGGAAGGCCTCGCAGACTCATTATTGTTGTTAACCGACTTCAACCGAATTTAGCAGGTCTGACTTTTCGGTCAATGGTTTTCTGACTTAAAGGTCAGGAAAAACGGTTTTGTCGATTAACGCGTGCGCTATTGAGTATTGACCCTGAGCGGATCCACTGCTTTTTTGCTTGAATCGTGCCAAAAAGCGCCGTGCGGGCACTCCGCCATGCACCTGCATTTGCGCTACACTGCGCCGCTTGTGCAGATCGAAGAGTTTGAAGGACAACCATGACGTTCAAGGCGCCGGACAGCCTCGCCGAGCAAATCGCTCACCACCTCGCCGAACGCATCATTCGCGGCGAAATGAAGCCGGGAGAGCGCATTCAGGAACAGAAGGTCACGCTGGCCCTCAATGTCAGCCGCGGATCGGTCCGCGAAGCCCTGCTGATCCTCGAACGCCGCCACCTGATCGCGATCCTGCCGCGACGTGGCGCCCATGTCACCGAACTCACCGCGCACAAGGTGCAGAGCCTGTGCACGCTGATGAGCGAGCTGTACATCCTGCTCGGCAATGCGGTCGCCAATGGCTGGCAGACCCAGGCCGACATGGCGCCGTTCGTGCAGATCCAGCAGCGTCTGGGCGCCAGCTACGAGCGTCAGGATATCCGCACCTTCGTCGACGACAGCTTCGCCGTGATGCGCGCCGCGTACCCGTTTGCCAACAACCCGTACCTGCAAGAGACCGTCGAGAACCTGCAGCCGGCCATGAGCCGTGCGTACTTCCTTGCCCTCGAACAGCGCAAGGCCGAAATGAGCGAGTTCCTTGAGCTGTTCGAGCGCCTGCTGGCCGCTGTGCTCGCCCGTGATTTGCCGCAGATCCGCATCGTGCTGACGGCTTACGCCCAGCGCAGTGCCGATCTGGTGGTTTCCGCCCTGACGGTTGCCTGAGCGTGCGGCTGAAGTGCATCAAACTGGCGGGGTTCAAGTCCTTCGTCGACCCGACCACGGTGAACTTCCCCAGTAACATGGCGGCGGTCGTCGGGCCGAACGGTTGCGGCAAGTCGAACATCATCGACGCCGTACGCTGGGTGATGGGCGAAAGTTCGGCGAAGAACCTGCGTGGCGAGTCGATGACCGACGTCATCTTCAACGGCTCGACCAGCCGCAAACCGGTGAGCCAGGCGAGCATCGAACTGGTGTTCGACAACTCCGACGGCACGCTGGTCGGCGAGTACGCGGCTTACGCCGAGATCTCCATTCGCCGTAAAGTCACCCGCGACAGCCAGAACAGCTACTTCCTCAACGGCGCCAAATGCCGCCGCCGGGACATCACCGACATCTTCCTCGGTACCGGCCTCGGCCCGCGCAGCTACTCGATCATCGAGCAGGGGATGATCTCCAAGCTGATCGAAGCCAAACCCGAAGACCTGCGCAACTTCATCGAAGAGGCGGCGGGCATCTCCAAATACAAGGAGCGCCGGCGCGAGACCGAAAACCGCATCCGCCGCACCCACGAAAACCTGGCGCGCCTGACCGACCTGCGCGAAGAGCTCGAGCGCCAGCTCGAACGCCTGCACCGGCAGGCCGAGTCCGCCAAGAAGTATCAGGAATACAAGAGCGAAGAGCGTCAGCTCAAGGCGCAACTGTCGGCCCTGCGCTGGCAGGATCTGAACGATCAGGTCGGCCAGCGCGAGTCGATCATCGGCAACCAGGAGGTCAGTTTCGAAGCACTGGTCGCCGAGCAGCGTAACGCCGACGCGGCCATCGAGCGCCTGCGCGACGGGCACCATGAGCTGTCAGAACGCTTCAATCTGGTGCAGGGGCGCTTCTATTCGGTCGGCGGCGACATCGCCCGGGTCGAGCAGAGCATCCAGCACGGCCAGCAACGCCTGCGCCAGTTGCAGGACGATCTGAAGGAAGCCGAACGCGCGCGCCTGGAAACCGAATCGCACCTGGGCCACGACCGTACATTGCTGCTGACCCTTGGCGAAGAGCTGGACATGCTCACCCCTGAGCAGGAAGTCACCAGCGCCGCCGCCGAAGAAGCCGCCGCCGCGCTCGAAGACTCCGAAAGCGTCATGCATGGCTGGCAGGAGCAGTGGGACACCTTCAACCTGACTGCCGCCGAACCACGGCGCCAGGCCGAAGTGCAGCAGTCGCGGATCCAGCAACTGGAAACCAGCATGGAGCGTCTGGCCGATCGGCAAAAGCGTCTCGCCGAAGAGCGCGACTTGCTTTCCGCCGACCCGGAAGACGCGGCGATCATGGCGCTCAACGAGCAGCTCGCCGAGTCCGAGGCTACCCTCGAAGATTTGCAGACCAGCGAAGAAGCGCAGGTCGAAAAACTGGAACAGCTGCGTCAGGAATTGCAGCAGGCACTGACCGCGCAGCAACAGGCGCAGGGCGATTTGCAGCGCCTCAACGGGCGACTGGCCTCGCTGGAAGCCTTGCAGCAAGCCGCGCTCGATCCGGGCACCGGCACTGCCGAATGGCTGCGCGAACAGAATCTCGCCGAGCGCCCGCGTCTGGCCGAAGGGCTGAAGGTCGAGGCCGGTTGGGAGCTGGCGGTGGAAACCGTGCTCGGCGCCGACCTGCAAGCGGTGCTGGTGGACGACTTCAACAGCTTTGATCTGTCCGGTTTCACTCAAGGTGATCTGCGCCTGCTCAGCCCAGCCAGCGATGGCGTGCGAGTGGCGGGCAGTTTGCTGGACAAGGTCGAAGCGCAGATTGATCTGTCGCCGTGGCTCGGCCAGGTCAAACCGGTCGACAGTCTCGAACAGGCATTGGCCCTGCGCGGCCAGTTGAGTGCCGGGCAGAGCCTGATCAGTCGCGATGGTTATTGGGTCGGCCGACACTTCCTGCGCGTACGTCGCGCCAGTGAGGCCGAGAGCGGCATGCTCGCCCGTGGCCAGGAAATCGAGACGCTGCAGGCCGAACGCGAAGAGCGCGAAGCCACGGTCGAGGCGATGGAGACCCGTCTGCAAACCCTGCGGGCGCAACAGCGGCAGCAGGAAAACGGCCGCGAACATTTGCGCCGTTTGCTGCAGGACGAAGCCCGTTCCCAAGGTGAATTGAAAGCCCAGTTGTCCGCCGGTAAAGCCAAGGCCGAACAACTGACGCTGCGCCGCACCCGTCTCGATGAGGAACTGATCGAACTCGGCGAGCAGCGCGAGCTGGAACACGAACAGATTGGCGAAGCGCGCATGCAATTGCAGGAAGCGCTCGACGCCATGGCGCTGGACACAGAGCAGCGCGAACTGCTGCTGGCCCAGCGTGACAGCCTGCGCGAACGCCTCGACCGCGTGCGCCAGGAAGCCCGTCAGCACAAGGATCATGCCCATCAACTGGCGGTGCGCCTCGGTTCGCTGCGCGCGCAACACGATTCCACGCGTCAGGCGTTGGAGCGTCTGGAAATGCAGGCCGAGCGTCTGACCGAAAAACGCGAACAGTTGAGTCTGAATCTGGAGGAGGGCGAGGCACCGCTGGAAGAGCTGCGCCTGAAACTCGAAGAGCTGCTCGACAAACGCATGACCGTCGACGAAGAGCTGAAGACCGCGCAGATCGCGCTGGAAGATGCCGACCGCGAACTGCGCGAAGCGGAAAAACGCCGGACCCAGGCCGAGCAGCAATCGCAACTGATCCGGGGCCAGCTCGAACAGCAGCGCATGGAATGGCAAGCGCTGACCGTGCGGCGCAAAGCGTTGCAGGATCAATTGCTCGAAGACGGCTACGATCTCAATGGCGTGCTCGCGACCTTGACCCCTGAGGCCAGTGAACGCGCCGCCGAAGAGGAACTCGAACGGATCAATGCGCGGATTCAGCGCCTGGGCGCGATCAACCTCGCGGCCATCGACGAATACACGCAACAATCCGAGCGTAAGCGTTACCTGGATGCGCAGGACGCCGATCTGGTGGAAGCACTGGAGACCCTGGA
Source organism: Pseudomonas sp. NPDC087803 (assembly GCF_044742995.1). NCBI lineage: Bacteria > Pseudomonadati > Pseudomonadota > Gammaproteobacteria > Pseudomonadales > Pseudomonadaceae > Pseudomonas > Pseudomonas sp. NPDC087803. Next base: position 28,843 of record NZ_JBIUVO010000031.1, on the reverse strand, counting down.
AAACGTCATTCGCAAGATCGACAAGGAAACCCGTAACCGCTTCAAAGATACCTTTGATCAGATCAATGGCGGTTTACAGGCACTTTTCCCGAAAGTTTTCGGTGGCGGCAGCGCCTATTTGGAACTGACGGGCGAAGATCTACTCGATACAGGGGTGACAATCATGGCGCGGCCGCCAGGAAAGAAGAACAGCACCATCCATTTGCTCTCCGGCGGGGAAAAAGCCCTGACCGCGCTGGCACTGGTTTTTGCGATCTTCAAATTGAATCCGGCGCCGTTCTGCATGCTCGATGAAGTTGACGCGCCACTGGATGACGCTAACGTGGGACGCTACGCACGATTGGTTAAAGAGATGTCGCAGACCGTGCAGTTCATCTATATCACTCACAATAAGATCGCCATGGAAATGGCCGATCAACTGATGGGCGTGACGATGCACGAGCCGGGTTGTTCGCGACTGGTTGCAGTGGATGTCGAGGAGGCGATGGCGATGGTGGACGCCTGAGTCAGCGTGGTGTCGGAAGGGTATGAGTAGTCTGTAGGACTTTTTTACCGACTTCGACTTGCTGGCCAATCGACATATTCGCGCAAGCCAACGTGACAGACGGTGTAAAGTTGTCTTTGGTCGTGCTAGTTTAATGTCAATTTTTCGTATACGTGGGCAAAACGCCTGTCAGAACATAGAGTTGG
>NZ_JBIUVO010000031.1:19640-28143 GCF_044742995.1 Pseudomonas sp. NPDC087803 | reverse complement strand
GGGAGTACATGGACAACGCTCTGCGCGAGAGGCAGATCCTCATCGGCATCCAAGAGATAGCCGGTATTCTTTTCGATGGCTGGCGCCGTATGCGCGGCGGCAAGGGAAAACTGAAATTCCGTCTTGACCGAAGTCTGTCCAACCTGCCGGACGAGGACACCAGCGCTGAGCTGTTGGGCCCGGCCCGCGTGCTGGATACGCATAAAGAGCCGCAACTGGACGAACACGATCTGCCGTCGGTGAGCATGCCGGCCCGCGAAGCACGCGAGCCTCGCGAATCCGGTTCGAAACGTGGCAAGCGCGGCAGCAATGGTCCGGCCCAGGGCGACCTGAACCTCGACCTGGACCTGGACGGCGGCCCGAGCTTCAGCAGCCGTGATGATGACTTCGTCGATGACATCAAGCCTTCGCCAGCGGTGGCCGACAAGGATCAGCCGCAAGCCGAAGAAGTCCTGGTGATCAGCGTGATCTGCCGCGACGCCGCCGGCTTCAAAGGCCCGGCCCTGCTGCAGAACATTCTCGAAAGCGGTCTGCGTTTTGGCGAAATGGATATTTTCCACCGTCACGAAAGCATGGCCGGCAACGGTGAAGTGCTGTTCTCCATGGCCAACGCGGTCAAGCCGGGCATTTTCGATCTGGACGACATCGACCATTTCAGCACCCCGGCGGTGAGCTTCTTCCTCGGTCTGCCAGGCCCGCGTCATCCGAAGCAGGCCTTCGACGTGATGGTGGCGGCGGCGCGCAAGCTGTCGCAGGAACTGAACGGCGAGCTGAAAGACGACCAGCGCAGCGTGCTGACCGCGCAGACCATCGAGCATTACCGTCAGCGGATCGTCGAATTCGAACGCCGCGCCCTGACCCAGAAGCGCTAAGGCCAGGATCAAAAGATCGCAGCCTCGTTTCACTCGGCAGCTCCTACAGGAATCGCGCTTTTCTGTAGGAGCTGCCGCAGGCTGCGATCTTTGCTTCTGCTGCCGATGATGTATTGAGATAGAGCAGCCTCGGCTGCTCTTTTGCTTTATGAGAGAACACCATGACCGCCGCCAAAAACCGCATTCTAGAGCTGCGCGCTGAACTCGATCAGCACAACTACCGTTACCACGTTCTCGACGAGCCGAGCATTCCGGACGCCGAGTACGACCGGTTGTTCCACGAGCTCAAGGCGCTGGAAGCGGCCAATCCGGAACTGATCACCAGCGACTCGCCGACCCAACGCGTCGGCAGCGTAGCACTGACCGCGTTCACCCAGGTGCGTCACGAAGTGCCGATGCTCAGCCTCGGTAACGCCTTCGAAGAAACCGACATGCGCGAGTTCGACCGCCGGGTGACCGAGGGGCTGGATCTGCCGGCTGGTGATCTGTTCGGTGGCGGTGCAGCGGTGGAATACAGCTGCGAGCCGAAACTCGATGGCCTGGCGGTCAGCCTGCTGTATCAGGACGGCGTGCTGGTGCGCGGCGCCACCCGTGGCGACGGCACCACCGGTGAAGACATCAGCGTCAACGTGCGTACCGTGCGTAATATCCCGTTGAAGCTGCACGGCACAGGCTGGCCGGCGACTCTCGAAGTGCGCGGTGAAGTGTTCATGTCCAAGGCCGGTTTCGAGCGCCTCAACGCCTCGCAACTGGAAGTCGGCGGCAAGACCTTCGCCAACCCGCGCAACGCCGCTGCCGGCAGCCTGCGTCAGCTGGATTCGAAGATCACCGCCAACCGCCCGCTGGAGTTCTGCTGCTACGGCATCGGTCAGGTCTCCCACGATATTTCCGACACCCACATCGGCAACCTCAAGCAATTGCAGAAGTGGGGCATGCCGATCAGCCACGAGCTGAAACTGGCCAAAGGCATCGACGAATGCCTGGATTACTACCGCGATATCGGTGAGCGCCGTAACGCGCTGGCCTACGAAATCGACGGCGTGGTGTTCAAGGTCAACAGCATTGCCGATCAACGCGAGCTGGGCTTCCGTGCCCGCGAACCGCGCTGGGCGATCGCGCACAAATTCCCGGCCATGGAAGAACTCACCGAACTGCTCGACGTGGAATTCCAGGTCGGCCGTACCGGCGCCGTCACTCCGGTGGCACGGCTGAAACCGGTCAAGGTCGCGGGTGTCACCGTGGCCAACGCCACCCTGCACAACATGGACGAAGTGGCGCGCCTGGGCCTGATGATCGGCGACACGGTGATCATCCGCCGCGCCGGTGACGTGATTCCGCAGGTGGTGCAAGTGGTCACCGAACGTCGCCCCGACAACGCGCGTGCGGTAGCGATCCCAGAGAACTGCCCGGTCTGCGGCTCCCATGTTGAGCGCACGCAACTGGTCAAGCGCAGCAAAGGCAAGGAAACCATCAGCGAAGGTGCGGTGTACCGCTGCGTCGGCCGTCTGGCCTGTGGCGCGCAACTGAAGCAGGCGATCATTCACTTCGTCTCGCGTCGGGCGATGGACATCGAAGGCCTTGGTGACAAGAGCGTCGAGCAACTGGTCGATGAGGGTCTGGTCAGTTCGCCGGCTGATCTGTATGCGCTGAAGTTCGACGACATCGTCGATCTGGAAGGCTTTGCCGAGGTCTCCAGCAACAAGCTGCTGGCGGCGATCAAAGACAGCAAGCAACCGGGACTGGCGCGGTTCATTTACGCGCTGGGTATTCCCGATGTCGGCGAGGAGACGGCCAAGGTGTTGGCGCGCTCGCTCGGTTCGCTGAAGCGCGTGCAGCAGGCGTTGCCGCAAGTGCTGACCTACCTGCCGGACATCGGCCTGGAAGTGGCGCACGAGATTCACAGCTTCTTTGAAGATGCGCATAACCAGCAGGTGATCACCGAGTTGCTGGGGCATGGCCTGCAGATTCAGGATCAAGTCGAACTGGGCGCCGAGTTCGCCGCCAGCACCACGCTCGGCGGTCTGCTCGACAAGCTGCACATTCCCTCGGTCGGCCCGGGCGGCGCGCAGAAACTGGCGGACAAGTTCGGTTCGCTGGACGCGGTAATGAACGCCGACTGGCTGGACATGCGCCAGGCGTTGCCGGAGAAACAAGCCAATTCGGTACGCGAGTTTTTTGCTGTGCCCGAAAATCGGCAGATCGCCGAGTCCGCCGAGAAGCAACTGCGTGAGTTCGGCATGCACTGGCTGAGCGAGAAGAAAGTCGTCGAAGGCCTGCCGCTGTCCGGCGAGACCTGGGTGCTGACCGGCAAGGTCGAATTGATGAGCCGCGATGTGGCCAAAGAACACCTGGAAAGCCTCGGCGCCAAGGTTGCCGGCTCGGTATCGGCCAAGACCCACTGCGTAGTGGCGGGTCCAGGCGCCGGGTCGAAACTGACCAAGGCCAATGAGCTGGGCGTGAAGGTGATGGATGAAGAGGCGTTTATCGCGTTCCTGAAGGGGCACGGCTTGTCCGTCTAAGAGCAAAAGAACGCAGCCTTCGGCAGCTCCTACAGGATGAGTGTCTTGCCACATTCCTGTAGGAGCTGCCGCAGGCTGCGATCTTTTGATTTTTCCCCACGCAAAGCGTTGGAACGATGTTGGCTCGGCAATGATCTAGTCTTGGCAAGCCCCAGGGAGAGATCGCCATGTACCGCTTTTTCGAGCAGCTGAGTTCCCGCATCGTCGCGCCGTTCATGGGCGAATCTTCACGCAACAGCAAAATCTGGCCGTGCCGCTGCGGCCAGTCGCTGTTCTTTCGCAACAGTCAGTGCCTGGCGTGCAGCGCCATGCTGGGCTATCAGCCTGAAGAAAGTCGCCTGACCTCGCTGCAACCGGGGCCGCATGACGGCAGCTGGACACTCGATGCCGATCCCGACGCCGGGCTGTTCCGCCGCTGCGCCAACCTCGACACGCCCGCCGCTTGCAACTGGCTGCTGCCGGATAACGGCCACGACAGCCTGTGCATCGCCTGCAGCCTCAATCGCACCATTCCCGACCTCTCGGTGGCGGAAAACCCCGAACGCTGGCGCAAAGTCGAAATCGCCAAGCGTCGGCTGGTGGCGCAACTGATCACCCTCGGCCTGCCAGTGTTCCCGAAAACCGTGGATGAGACCACCGGTCTGGCCTTCGACTTCATCGGCGTCGACCTCGAAGGCAACGCGCCGATGACCGGCCACGCCAACGGCCTGATCACCCTCGACATCAAAGAAGCCGACGACGCCCACCGCGAGCAGGTGCGGGCGGCGATGCATGAACCCTATCGGACACTGCTCGGGCATTTTCGGCATGAGGTCGGGCACTATTACTGGGATCGCCTGGTTGCCAACGGCCCGTGGCTGGAGTCGTTCCGCCAGCTGTTCGGTGACGAACGCGCCAGTTACGCCGAAGCGCTCGACCGTCACTATCAGCAAGGTGCACCGCTGGACTGGCCGCAACATTACGTCAGTGCCTACGCGACCATGCACCCGTGGGAAGACTGGGCGGAAACCTGGGCGCATTACCTGCACATGATGGACGCGGTGGATACCGCGCTGGGTTTCGGCATGAGCGCGCGGGAAATGGACTTCGACTATCAACCGTTTCCCCCGAGCACCCTGTACGACCCGGAACACCCCGGCGGCGCAGCGTTTCTGTCGTTCGTCAATGCGTGGATCGAACTGGCGGGCATGCTCAACGAGCTGTCACGCAGCATGGGTCAACCGGATTTCTACCCGTTCGTGCTGCCGGCGGCGGCGATTGCCAAGCTGCACTTCATCCATCTGGTGATCCAGCAGGCGGGCGGTCGGGCGGATGACGTGCTGACCCTGTAGCAACTGCCGCAGGCTGGGATCTTTTCGGGCACAGCGCATGTCCTTGAACCCGTTCATATTTTTTATCTGCAACCAACGGTTGTAACTTCATCTCAGATAGGTACAATGGCGCGGCTCGCCGACAGGTGAGTGTCGTTATGGTGACCCCATCGGTCCCCCCGCAACGATTACCCGTGAACCTGGTCAGAGCCGGAAGGCAGCAGCCACAGCGGGAACATTGTGTGCCGGGGTGTGGCTGGTGGGGTTACCACCTTAACGAACATTGAGCGCTTCAACAGAACTGCATGGGTTTCGCCCACTGCGGTTTTTTTATGCCTGCGATTCGAGCTGTCACGCCAGCCCCGGTGGGAGCGAACCTGCTCGCGGAGGCTGCCCCCCGATGCCTGTTCAGCCACCCAGGTTGAACAGTGGCATACTCCACCGTCTTGCTGCGCGCGTCGTTGACAAGTGCGCGCCCTGGCTACGAGGTTGTATGCACCCGGAACATCACGATTTATCCACCGCTGTGTACTTGCCCGTGACGGACGAGACCTGCGCCAGCCTGTTGCAGCCCGATGGTGCGAAAGTCCTCGGCGAACTGACGGATGCGCAACTGGCCGCCATGCTGGTCATCCAGAATCTGGCCCAGGCCGCCGAAAAGGATCTCAGCGCCGCAGCGGCGGAGAAGGTGCTGGCGCGGCTGATCGCCTGGGCGGTCGATGGCGGGGCAGGGTTGCTGTCCGAGGCGCAACGGCTGTTCGACCCGCGCCAGTTGTATTTCGGCCTGAACGCCATCAGGGCATTGAACCTGCGTTTGCTGTTGGCCGAAGAAGTCTCGGCGCAGGATTACCTGCTGCCCAACGGCAAGTGGGACGACGAGTTCAAGACGCGCCACCACGCGGTCAACAATCCGTTCAGCCAGCAGATGATCAGCCCGGCGCACCGCGAGCGCTGGCTCAGCGCCGCGCAAGACAAACTGGTCAGAACCTTCCGCGCCAACCTCGATGAAGACCTGCACGTGCAAGGCTACGCCGGGATCGGCAAGAGCCATCTGGTCGGCGCGTTGACCGAGTGCCTGCGCCCGGAGAAAACCCTGCTGCTGGCGCGCACCCCGGAAAAACTCGCGACCCTGTGCCAGCGCATGGGCGTTGCCAGTGAGCGTAAGCCGGGCATCACTTTTGAAGCGTTTGCGCGCGGGCTGATTTACGGACGCAAACCGCAGCCGGCAGGCGCCGCCGGCCGCGTCGCGAGCAAACAGCGTCTGGCGCAGGAACTGAACATTCTCGGCTTTCGCGAGCATGACGCGCAACGAACCCTGAACGTCTGCCTGGAAACCCTCGAGCGCTATTGCCACTCCCGGGATTACAGCCTGTCGGCGCATCATCTGCCGTATTTCAAGCTGTCCTTGTCCGGCCTCGAGTCCAAGGTGCTGCTGGAGTATTCGAGCCGCGTCTGGACTTACCTCGAGGCCAACCCGGCATGGGGCCGGCAGAGCGGCTTCGAAGCCTTGTTGCTGATCAAACGGGCAAGCCTCGCGGGCTGCGTGGTGCCGCCGCGTTATACCCACGTGCTGATCGACGAGAGTCAAGATATTCCCGCTTCGCTGCTGCAAATTATCGAGCGCGGCCGGCAAGTGCTGATCACCCTGGGCGATGAGTATCAGCATGCCGAGCGCGATCTGGTGAAGAGAAAGCGTGAAGTGCGCCAGAGCGATATCACCTATTCGGTGCGCTCGGGGCGCAACGTCGAACGTCTGGTCAATCCGCTGATTTCCCGGCACTCGGAAAAGACCAAGGTGCCTTTCGAAGGCGCGCGTGAGGCAGACGTCGGCATCGAGTTTTATCCACAGGGCTTTGTCCCGCCCGAAGGTTGCGTGGTGCTGACGGCGTCCCCGTGGGACACCATGAAGTGGGCCATGCAACTGCACGATGCCAATTGCCCGTTCAGCTTTGCTGACATGAAAGCGCAGCGCGATCTTGAGCACTTCATGACCAGCGCCATCGAGTTGTTCAAGGTTGACTACTACAGCACCGAGCACAGCGAGAAGGGCCCGCATCGCTATTTCAGCGACTTGCCCACGTGGCAGCAGGTACGCGATGCCAGCCAGTACGACGAGGCGTTTCTGTGGGTCGAGGCCGAGCTGGAGAAAGGTTTCAAGGTGGCTGACCTGACCCGGCTCAACCGGATGATCGGCGGCCCCGGCAAAAGCTGCTTGCTGATGCAGGCGCAAGAGGCCGGTGGCATGGAGTTCGACCGCGTTCTGCTGACCCCCGAGTTGCTGACCAACGTGCAGTTCAAGGACGCCTACGCGTTCGATCAGCGGATCTGCGCCGTGTACATCGCCATCTCCCGCGCCCGGCAGCAGCTTTACCTGCCCTACGATGTGGTCGAGTGGATCGAGTTTCACGACTACCAGAAATTCCGCGAGTCGCACGGTTATTGAATAATTCTCTGTCGGAAATGTCCCCCTGTGGGAGCGGGCTTGCTCGCGAAGGCGGTGTGCCAGTTAACGCATCAGGTGACTGACACACCGCCTTCGCGAGCAAGCCCGCTCCCACAATGGGTTATGGGGTAGTTTCCGAAGACCCGGTATACAACCGGATAATCTCATCAATCTCCCCCGACATTTTCATCCGCAACAACGTGCGCAGGATCCGCTGCACCGGCACCTGCGGGTCATTCCTCACATAACAGCCGACCTGCTGCTCCTGCAGCACCGCCACCCCCTGCAGTTGCTGCGCGGGCAGCAGGCGCTGGTTGAACCAGTCCAGCGTCCATTGATTGCTCACCGCATAGCGGTAGCGCCCGGCCAGGAGTTTTTCCAGCACTTGTTCCTGATTGCGCGCGTCGTCGCGTTGCAGATGGTCGGCGTCGAACAGCGGTTGCAGGGTCGGGTAGGTGTAACCGAGGACGGTGCCGATCGATTGGCGTGCCAGGTGTGTCGGATCGATGTGGGACGGTTGATCCTGGCGGCTGATCAGCAGATCGCGCTGGAACAGCAGCGGAATGCTCCAGATGTAATCGCCGGACTGATTCGGCAGCCACGATTGCGCGGCATAGCAACGTACGTCGACTTCGCCACGCTCCATGGCGCTCTGCACGCGGGTGCGCGGCAGGACGTGGAATTCGGCCGGTACGCCGACCTGCGTCGCCAGGCTGAGCATGATGTCGTGGAGGATGCCCTGGGTCGGGCGGCCATGGTCGATCTGCACCATCGGCATCGCCCAGCTGTCGGCCACGACGAAGCGCAGCGGCGGTTCGGACGCGCTCACGCTCAGACTGATCCCCAGTAATGCTCCCAAGGCCCAACGCATAAATGCTCCGATGAGTCCCGATCCCGAGCTGATATTTCCCCGCCAACAGCAGCTTAGCCAGATTAGACGAGCACACCGGATGCAATTTTGCCCTTGCTCCGCTAGCATTAGCCGCTTCAGCTTCCTTCGTTGCGACGGTTTTCGATGAGTTATCAGGTTCTTGCACGTAAATGGCGTCCGCGCTCGTTCCGCGAAATGGTCGGCCAGACCCATGTGCTCAAGGCTCTGATCAATGCCTTGGACAGCCAGCGGCTGCACCACGCGTACCTGTTCACCGGTACCCGTGGGGTCGGTAAGACCACCATTGCGCGGATCATTGCCAAATGCCTGAACTGTGAGACAGGTATCACTTCCAGCCCCTGCGGCGAGTGTTCGGTGTGCCGCGAGATCGACGAAGGGCGCTTCGTCGACCTGATCGAGATCGACGCCGCGAGCCGGACCAAGGTCGAGGACACCCGCGAGCTGCTCGACAACGTGCAGTACGCCCC
>NZ_JBIUVO010000031.1:13516-19630 GCF_044742995.1 Pseudomonas sp. NPDC087803 | reverse complement strand
CCCGCGCCACCGCCCCCGCCCCCCCGCCCCGCCGCCCCCTCCCGCCCGACCTGACCGCCGACGGGCACATGCTCTCCAGCCATTCCTTCAATGCGCTGTTGAAAACCCTCGAAGAGCCGCCGCCGTACGTCAAGTTCATCCTGGCGACCACTGATCCGCAGAAACTTCCGGCAACGATTTTGTCGCGCTGCCTGCAGTTCTCGCTGAAGAACATGACGCCCGAGCGCGTGGTCGAGCATCTGACCCATGTGCTCGGCGCCGAAAATGTGCCGTTCGAAGACGACGCGCTGTGGTTGCTGGGCCGCGCCGCTGACGGCTCGATGCGTGACGCCATGAGCCTGACCGACCAGGCCATCGCCTTCGGTGAAGGCAAGGTATTGGCCGCCGATGTGCGGGCGATGCTCGGCACGCTGGATCACGGCCAGGTCTTCGACGTGCTGCACGCACTGATCGAAGGCGACGCCAAGGCGTTGCTCGAAGCCGTGCGCCACCTGGCCGAGCAAGGTCCGGACTGGAACGGCGTGCTCTCGGAAATTCTCAATGTGCTGCACCGCGTCGCCATCGCCCAGGCATTGCCTGAAGGTGTCGACAACGGCCATGGCGACCGTGACCGGGTGTTGGCGCTGGCGCAGGCGCTGCCGGCCGAAGACGTGCAGTTCTATTATCAGATGGGCCTGATCGGTCGCCGCGACTTGCCGCTGGCGCCGGATCCCCGTGGTGGTTTCGAGATGGTCCTGCTGCGGATGCTGGCCTTCCGGCCCGCTGACACCGCGGACGCCCCGAGGCAACCGCTAAAGCCAGTGGGGATCAGCCAGGCCACAGTTGATTCCGCAAACTCAGTGGCTGCCGCGCCCAAGCCTGCGCCGGTAGTCGCTGCGGCTGTTGCGCCTGCACCGGTTGTGGCGCCAGCGCCAGCCCCGGCTCCTGAGCCAGCGCCTGTGGTGGCTGCCGCGCCGACACCTGCGCCAGAGCCAGAAGCTGAGCCGGTCGTCGCCGAAGCGCTGGTCGACCTGCCGTGGAACGATCCGGTCGAACCCGAGCCAGAACCCGAGCCGGTGCAGCAACCAGCCGTCGAGCCGGTGCTGGAAACCGCCAGCGAGCAGCCCGAGCTGCCGCCAATGCCGCTGCCGACCCCGGACAGCGTGGTGCCGGATGCGCCGGAGTGGGCCGCTGCGCCGATACCCGAGCCATCGGTCGCCGACGTCGATGCCGCCACGCCGGGCATGGACCTCGACGACGAGCCGCCGCTGGACGAAGACTACATCGAGCCGGACATGGATTCGGCCTACAGCTACCTCGACGACCTGGCCAGTGAACACACCGCCGAGCCGGCCCCGGAACCCGAGCCGGAGCCTGCCGCCGCGCCGGCCACCGGTCTGGCGTTGCAATGGCTGGAGCTGTTCCCGCAACTGCCGATTTCCGGCATGACCGGCAGCATCGCCGCCAACTGCACGCTGATCGCGGTCGATGGCGACCATTGGCTGATGCACCTGGACCCGGCGCACAGTGCGCTGTTCAACGCCACGCAACAGCGGCGTCTGAACGATGCGTTGAACCAGTTCCACGGTCGCACGCTGACCCTGACCATCGAGCTGATCAAACCTGAGCAGGAAACCCCGGCGCAGGCTGCTTCACGGCGTCGGGCCAACCGTCAGCGCGAAGCGGAGGAATCGATCCACGGTGATCCGTTCATCCAGCAGATGGTCCAGCAGTTCGGTGCGGTCGTGCGACACGATACTATTGAACCTGTCGATGCCTTGGTCGCCCAAGGCTAATAACTGAGGGCGTTCGGCGTTAAGCGCCGGACGCTGTTTTGATCCAAGTACTTTTGAGGTGATTCCCATGATGAAAGGTGGCATGGCCGGCCTGATGAAGCAGGCACAGCAGATGCAGGAAAAAATGGCCAAGATGCAGGAAGAACTGGCCAACGCCGAAGTCACCGGCAAGGCCGGTGGCGATATGGTCACCGTGGTAATGACCGGTCGTCATGACGTGAAAAGCGTCAGCATCGACCCAAGCCTGGTTGAAGGCCTGAGCGAAGACGACAAGGAAATGCTCGAAGCCGTGGTCGCCGCCGCCGTCAACGACGCCGTGCGCAAGATCGAAGCCAACAGCCAGGAAAAAATGGGCAGCATGACCGCCGGCATGAACCTGCCAGCCGGTATGAAACTGCCATTCTGATTCGCCTTTGCGGGTTGGATGAGCTACACAAAATGCCAGGCATTGCGCCTGGCATTTTTGTTTCCGATTCTCGGCCGTTCGGTATTCATTTGTGGCGAGGGAGCTTGCTCCCGCTCGGCGACGAAGTCGTCGTAAACCCTGAAAACCCGGTATACCTGATGAAAGCAGGGGAGCGCTTCGCACTCCAGCGGGAGCAAGCTCCCTCGCCACAGGAGTCGAGCAGAAACATCGAACGCTGTGATGTCACCAAGGTCTGCTCCCTATACCCCCGAATTCATCATTCACAGGAGACGCTGACATGTCCGACCCTCTGACCCTCAATCAACGCTTCGTCCTCGCCTCGCGCCCGGTTGGCGCGCCGACCCCGGAAAACTTCCGTCTGGAGCGCGAAGCGTTGCCGGATCTCGAAGATGGTCAGGTGCTGCTCAAGACCCTGTACCTGTCGCTGGACCCGTACATGCGCGGCCGTATGAGCGACGCGCCGTCCTACGCTGCGCCGGTACAAATCGGCGAGGTGATGACCGGTGGCGCTGTCAGCCGAGTCGAGAATTCGCGTCATCCGAAATTCCACCAGGGCGATCTGGTGGTCGGCGCCACCGGCTGGCAGAGCCACAGCATCAGCGACGGCCGCAACATCATGCCGATTCCGTCCGGTCTGCCGAGCCCGTCGATGGCCCTCGGTGTGCTGGGCATGCCGGGGATGACCGCGTACATGGGGCTGATTGACATCGGTCAGCCGAAAGAGGGCGAGACCCTGGTGGTGGCTGCCGCCTCCGGTGCTGTCGGTTCGGTGGTCGGCCAAGTGGCGAAGATCAAGGGCCTGCGCGCCGTCGGTGTGGCCGGTGGCGCCGACAAATGCAAATATGTGGTCGAGGAGCTGGGGTTTGATGCCTGCATCGATCACAAGGCGCCGGACTTTGCCGAGCAACTGGCCAAGGCCTGTCCGAAGGGTATCGACATCTATTACGAGAACGTCGGCGGGCATGTGTTCGACGCCGTGGTGCCGCTGCTCAACCCCAAGGCGCGGATCCCGCTGTGCGGGCTGATCGCCGGCTACAACGCCGCTGAAGCACCGCAAGGCCCGGATCGTCTGCCGATGCTGCAACGCACGCTGCTGACCAAGCGTGTGCGGATTCAGGGCTTCATCGTGTTTGACGATTACGGCGACCGTCAGCCGGAATTCATCAGCCACATGGTGCCGTGGGTGCGCGACCGCAAGGTCAAATTCCGCGAGGACGTGGTGCAAGGCCTGGAGCAGGCGCCCGAGGCGTTTATCGGTCTGCTGGAGGGGCGCAACTTCGGCAAACTGGTGGTGAAGGTTACCCAGGACTGAGCATTTGACGCTGGCCGGAGGCGCGGGTATAAACCGCGTCTCGTTGTTTTGTCGGACTTTTTACCCATGAGCTTCAGCCCTTTGATTCGCCAACTGATCGACGCCCTGCGCACCTTGCCGGGCGTGGGTCAGAAAACCGCCCAGCGCATGGCGTTGCAGTTGCTCGAACGTGATCGCAGCGGCGGCACGCGCCTGGCCCAGGCTTTGAGCCAGGCTATGGAAGGAGTGGGTCACTGCCGTCAGTGCCGCACGCTGACCGAGGACGATCTGTGCCCGCAATGCGCCGACACGCGCCGCGACGATACGCTGCTGTGCGTGGTGGAAGGGCCGATGGACGTGTATGCGGTGGAGCAGACCGGTTTCCGTGGCCGCTACTTCGTGCTCAAGGGGCACCTGTCGCCGCTCGACGGTCTGGGGCCGGAAGCTATCGGTATTCCGCAGTTGATGGCGCGCATCGAAGAGGCGGGCACTTTTACCGAGGTCATCCTCGCCACCAACCCCACGGTGGAAGGTGAGGCGACCGCGCATTACATCGCCCAACTGCTGGCCAACAAAGGCCTGATCGCCTCGCGGATTGCCCACGGCGTGCCGCTGGGTGGGGAGCTGGAGTTGGTGGATGGCGGGACGCTGGCGCATTCGTTTGCCGGGCGCAAGCCGATTTCCCTCTGAGTCATAGGGTGTCTGAACAGACGCCTTCGCGAGCAAGCCCGCTCCCACAGTTGATCGAGTTCATTCAGATTGAATGCGGTCGAATGTGGGAGCGGGCTTGCTCGCGAATGGCGCACCTCGGTCTGACTGATTCACACAAACCTATTGAAAACCAAGCAAGCGCTCGGTTAACGTCGGCCAACCCTTCAGTGGAGTTCGCCGATGCCTGCCTTCCAGGAATACTTCGACCCCAGCCACCAAATGGTCCGCGACACCGTCAGACGTTTCGTCGAGCGCGAGATCCTGCCGGACATTGATGCGTGGGAAGAAGCCGAAAGCTTCCCCCGTGAGCTGTACCTGAAGGCCGGGGTGGCGGGGATTCTCGGCATCGGCTACCCGGAAGTGTTGGGCGGCAGCCACCAAGGTGATGTGTTCGCCAAGGTCGCCGCCAGCGAAGAACTGATGCGCTGCGGCTCCGCTGGTCTGGTCGCCGGCCTTGGTTCGCTGGATATCGGCCTGCCACCCATCGTCAAATGGGCCCGGCCCGAGGTGCGCGACCGCGTGGTGCCGGCAGTGCTCAGCGGCGAGAAGATCAGCGCCCTGGCGATTACCGAACCCGGCGGCGGCTCCGACGTCGCCAACCTGCAAACCCGCGCCGCGCGTGACGGCGACTGCTATCGAGTCAGCGGCAGCAAGACCTTCATCACCAGCGGCGTACGCGCCGATTTCTACACCGTCGCAGTGCGCACCGGCGCGCCGGGTTTCGGCGGCATCAGCCTGCTGTTGATCGAGAAGGGCACCCCAGGCTTCAGCGTAGGCCGCCAGTTGAAAAAAATGGGCTGGTGGGCCTCGGACACTGCTGAATTGTTCTTCGACGATTGCAGGGTGCCTGTGGGCAATCTGATCGGCGCGGAGAACATGGGCTTTGCCTGCATCATGGGCAATTTCCAGAGCGAACGGCTGGCGCTGGCGCTGATGGCCAACATGACCTCGCAGTTGGCACTGGAGCAAGCCCTGAAGTGGGCGCGCGAGCGAGAGGCGTTTGGCAAACCGATCGGCAAGTTTCAGGTAATCAAGCATCGGCTGGCCGAGATGGCCACGGCGCTGGAAGTATCGCGGGAGTTCACCTACCGGCAGGCGGCGAAAATGGCGGCGGGGCAGAGCGTGATCAAGGAGATTTCCATGGCCAAGAACTTTGCCACGGACACCTCCGACCGGATCACCAGCGAAGCGGTGCAGATTCTTGGTGGTCTGGGTTACATGCGCGAAAGTCTAGTGGAGCGGCTGTATCGGGATAACCGCATTCTGTCGATCGGCGGCGGGACGCGGGAGGTGATGAACGAGATCATCAGCAAGCAGATGGGGCTATAGGTTTTGCGGTGAGGCTGCAGGCCCTTTCGCGAGCAAGCCCGCTCCCACAGGAGAATGCAATCCAAATGTGGGAGCGGGCTTGCTCGCGAAGGCGGCGGTACAGACGCCGCTTACTTGTCAGTCAAGGCAAACTGCGTCAAACAGAAAGTAGGAATCCCCATGTCTTCCAGACGCTGCGACCCACCCAGCTCCGGCAGATCAATGATCGCCGCCGCTTCATGCACCCGCGCACCCATGCGGCGGATCAGGTTGGCGGCTGCGATCAGCGTGCCGCCGGTCGCGATCAAATCATCGAACATCACCACCGAATCGCCTTCACACAGGCTGTCGGCGTGCACTTCGAGGAACGCTTCGCCGTATTCGGTCGCATAACCCTCTGCCAGCACGTCCGCCGGCAGTTTGCCCTGCTTGCGGAACAGCACCAGCGGCTTGTTCAACTGATAGGCCAGCACCGAGCCGATCAGGAAACCGCGCGCATCCATCGCGCCGATGTGGGTGAAGTCGGCTTCCACATAACGGTGGGCGAAGCTGTCCATCACCAGGCGCAGGGCCTTGGGCGACTGGAACAGCGGGGTGAGGTC
>NZ_JBIUVO010000031.1:0-13506 GCF_044742995.1 Pseudomonas sp. NPDC087803 | reverse complement strand
CCCCGTGATCGACTTCCCGAAACCGGGCGTGATCTTTTGCGACTGGAACAGCGGGGTGATGTCGCGAAAGATCACGCCCGGTTTCGGGAAGTCGATCACGGGGCGGATCAGGGATTTGATGTCGAAGGAGTCGAAGACCATCGTCGAGGTGTCCTGGCAGGGCTGCAAACGGCGCAGTATACCCGCGGCTGAAACGCTTCGCTCAACCGCGGATCGAGATCAGCCTTCGAGCGAGCCGCCGGCCAGGGCGCAGAGCTGGATCGGATCGAGGATGTGGATCTCTTTGCCCTCGGCGGCGATCAGTTCGTTCTGCTGGAAGCGGGTGAACACCCGCGACACGGTTTCCACCGCGAGGCCCAGATAGTTGCCGATTTCGTTGCGCGACATGCTCAGGCGGAACTGGTTGGCCGAGAACCCGCGAGCGCGGAAGCGGGCCGACAGGTTGACCAGGAAAGTGGCGATACGCTCGTCGGCGGTTTTTTTCGACAGCAACAGCATCATTTGCTGGTCGTCGCGGATCTCGCGGCTCATCACCCGCATCAACTGGCGACGCAGCTGCGGCAGTTGCAGGGCCAGTTCATCGAGGCGTTCGAAGGGAATTTCGCAGACCGAGGTGGTTTCCAGGGCCTGGGCCGACACCGGGTGTTTCTCGGTGTCCATGCCGGACAGGCCGACCAGTTCGCTCGGCAGGTGGAAACCGGTGAGCTGTTCTTCGCCAGTGTCGCTCAGGCTGAAGGTCTTCAGGGCGCCGGAGCGTACTGCATAAACGGAATCGAAGGTGTCGCCTTGGCGGAACAGGAACTCACCCTTTTTCAACGGGCGGCCACGTTTAACGATTTCGTCCAGCGCATCCATGTCTTCCAGATTCAGAGAAAGTGGCAGGCAGAGAGGGGCCAGGCTGCAATCCTTGCAATGGGCCTGGTTGTGAGCGCGCAGTTTAACTGGCTCGGACATTTCTTAAATCCTTGTGGGAAAACACACATAAGCCGTAAGGGTAACCCACGGGAGGACATTCAGGCCAGTCTGTGGCGAGATTGCCCCGCGGGCGTAAAGCCGCAGGGCAAGTGGCCGATAAAGGGGTATCACCACGCATGCAAGGAATCGCTTCGATGGCCGCCATTGATACCCTGAACCCCGGTAACAGCGGCGTTGCGTCTGTGCCGAGCACCGCCAGAACAGGGGGCGGCGATGAACAGAATGCCGACTCTGCGCCGCTGGCAAGCCCGACCTTGGTCGAGGGCGTCAAAGTGTCGCTGTCCGGCGCCTCCATCGAAAAATCCTACAGCGCCGGGGGCGAGAATAGCGACATCGAAGACAGCGGCTTGCCGGAGAACGTCCAGCAGTTGCTGAAGATGATCCGCAAACTGCAAAAAGAGATCGCCGAGAAGAAAGCCCGGATGGCGGCCGTCATGTCCGACAGAACCATGACCAACGAAGCCAAGGTCAACATGCTCGCCGCGCTGCGCGGTGCCATCGCCGCGCTGAATACCGGGCTGATCAGCGCCAATCTGGCCCTGTCCAAAGTCATGGATCAGTCCGGCCTCAGCGCCGAGCAGAATCTCAAACTCGGCTCGCTGCTGACGAAAAACTAGATCACCCGCGAGAAGCGCTGCCGGTTCTGCTGTTCCAGATACGCGTCGAACACCATGCACACCGAGCGCACCAGCAGGCGTCCGGCCGGCAGCACTTCGATGCGCTCGCGTTCCAGCTTGATCAGCCCGTCATTGGCCATGCCTTGCAGTTGCGGCCACAGCGCGCCGAAGTAACCCTGAAAATCTATATTGAAGGTTTGCTCGATCTCGGCGAACTCCAGGCTGAAATTGCAGATCAGTTGCTGGATCACTGCGCGGCGCAGGCGATCATCGGCGTTGCACACCAGGCCCCGGCTGGTCGCCAGTTGCGCGGCGGCAAGGGTGTTCTGGTACTGGTTCAGATCGCTGGTGTTCTGGCAGTAGAGATCGCCGATCTGACTGATCGCCGAGACCCCCAGACCAATCAGATCGCAATGGCCGTGGGTGGTGTAGCCCTGGAAATTGCGTTGCAGAGTCTGTTCTTCCTGAGCAATCGCCAGCTCATCGTCGGGCAGAGCGAAGTGATCCATGCCGATGTAGCGGTAACCGGCGGCGGTCAGTTGTTCGATGGTGCGCTGGAGCATGTCGAGTTTTTGCGCAGGGCTCGGCAGCTCGTGGCTGTTGATCCGCCGCTGCGGCATGAAACGCTCCGGCAAGTGCGCATAGTTGAACACCGAGAGCCGGTCCGGTTGCAGGCTGATGACTTCCTCGACGGTGCGCGCGAAGTTCTCCGGGGTCTGCTTGGGCAGGCCGTAGATCAGGTCGATGTTGATCGAGCGAAATTGCAGGGTCCGCGCCGCGTCGATGACTGCGCGGGTCTCCTCAAGGCTTTGCAGGCGATTGACCGCGCGCTGCACCGCCGGATCGAGGTCTTGCAGGCCGATGCTGACCCGATTGAAACCGAGTTCGCGCAACAGGCCCATGGTCGACCAGTCGGCCTCGCGCGGGTCGATCTCGATGCCGTAGTCACCGGAATCGTCATCCAGCAGATTGAAATGTTTGCGCAGGTGCGCCATCAGCTGACGCAGTTCGTCGTGGCTGAGAAAAGTCGGGGTGCCGCCGCCGAAATGCAACTGCTCGACTTTCTGCGCCGGTTCCAGGTGGCAGGCGATCAACTGGATTTCCTGCTCCAGCCTTTGCAGATATGGCTGTGCCCGCCCGCGATCCTTGGTGATGACCTTGTTGCAGGCGCAGTAGTAGCAAATGTTCGCGCAGAACGGCACGTGCACGTACAGCGACAACGGGCGCAGCGCCTTGCGGCTGTCGCGCAGGGCATGGAACAGGTCAAAGGTGCCGACCTGACTGTTGAATTGCACGGCGGTCGGATACGAGGTGTAGCGCGGCCCCGCCAGGTCGTAGCGGCGGATAAGATCAGTGTCCCAACGAATGGCGTCGAGCATGCGGGCATTCCCCCGGATAGGCTGGCAGTGTGGCGAGTCTATCGGGGTGCGGCGATGGGGCTGTTGATTTGCATCAACGGCGGATTGGTAGTGACTGCTTTTGTGGCGAGGGAGCTTGCTCCCGCTGGACTGCGCAGCAGGCCCCTGGTTTTGCTGTCAAATCGGGGGGCGCTTCGCACCCCAGCGGGAGCAAGCTCCCTCGCCACAGTTTTAGTGACCCATCAACCAATGTTGGTGAGGGCCAGGAAGCGTCCAGATCCCGAACACAATCACCAATAAGCCGCCTGCCACGCGCACGCTGCGTTTGCGCAAAAGTGCGGTCACCCGCTCCGCAGCCAGCCCTGTCGCCAGCAGCACCGGCCATGTTCCCAGTCCGAACGCCAGCATCAACAGCGCACTGTCCAGCGCATTGCCCTGGCTCGCCGACCACAGCAGCGTGCTGTAAACCAGCCCGCACGGCAGCCAGCCCCACAGCGCGCCGAGCAGCAACGCGCGGGGCAGACTCGACACCGGCAGCAGCCGATTGGCCACCGGCTGAATGTAGCGCCACAACCCGCGCCCGAGGCTTTCGATGCGGGTCAGGCCGCTCCACCAGCCGGCCAGATACAGGCCCATGGCGATCAGCAGCAGCCCGGCGAGAATACGCATCAACATCGCCGCCGGACTGTTCGCCACCGCCCAACCCGCCAGGCCGATCAGCAAACCGGCCGTCGCGTAACTGAGGATGCGTCCGAGGTTGTACGCCAGCAGCAGGCGAAAGCGCCGGCTGCGCTGCTCCTTGGGAATCGCCAGGGTCAGCGCGCCCATCAGGCCGCCGCACATGCCCAGGCAATGGCCGCCGCCGAGCAGGCCAAGGATCAGCGCCGAAACCAGCAGGGGCGCCAGTTCAAGCATGGGGTGGCGCCTTGTCCTGCGGTTTATCGGATTTGGCTTCGTCGACGGCGGCGGTGTGGTTCGGGTCCTGGTCATCGAACAGGATGCTGTGGGCCGGGCCGTCGAGGTCGTCGTACTGCCCGCTGTCCACCGCCCAGAAGAAGATGTACACGGCGATGGCCACGATCAGCAGGGCGGCCGGGATCATCACGTAAAGAGCTGGCATCGGTACTCCAGGCCCTTGCGGCTCAGGCCGGCAACGGGCGGGTTTCTGAACGGGGGCCGACCACCGGCGCGCTCGGCAGGCGAGTCAGGCGCAGGGCGTTGAGCACCACGGTCAACGAACTGATCGACATGCCGACCGCGGCCCACACTGGAGTGATCCAGCCGAGGGCGGCGAACGGCAACATGAGGCCATTGTACAGCGCGGCCCACAGCAGGTTCTCGATGATTACCCGACGGGTCCTGCGCGCTAACGTGAAGGCTTGTACCAGCGCGTCGAGACGGTTGGACAGCAACACCGCATCGGCACTGGTTTTTGCCAGATCGGTGGCCGAACCCATGGCCACGCTGATGTCGGCAGCGGCCAGCACCGGTACATCATTCACCCCGTCGCCGAGCATCAGCACTTTGCGACCTTGAGCGTGCAGTTGTTGCAGCACCTGCAGTTTGTCATCCGGGCGCAGACCACCACGAGCCTCGTCGATACCCAGCTCGGCGGCGACACTGGCGACCATCGGCGAGCTGTCGCCGGACAGCAGCAGCGTACGCCAGCCACGGGCCTTGCATGCGGCGAGCAGGGCAGGGGCATCGTCGCGCAGGCGGTCGTCGAGGACGAACCACGCCAGCGCTGCCGAGTCATCGCCGAGCAGCAGCCACTGACCCGGTTCATCCGGCATCGCCGGCAACGGCGAACCGCTGAGGGCGCAGACAAACTTCGCCTGACCGATGCGCAAACGCTGCGTGCCGACCAGCCCTTCGAGGCCGAGTCCCGGCGTACTGTGCACTTCCTCGGCGGCCAGTGGCGCACGCCCGAAGGCGCGGGCAATCGGGTGTTCCGAACGGTTTTCCAACGCGGCGGCAAGGCTCAGGCACTGTTCGCTGTTCAGCGTGCCCAGTGGGCGAATCGAACGCAAAACCAGCCGCCCCTCGGTGAGGGTGCCGGTCTTGTCGAAAATCACCGTGTCGATCTGGTTCAGGCCTTCCAGCACATGGCCGCGCGTCAGCAACAGGCCGAGTTTGTGCAAGGTGCCGGTGGCGGCGGTCAACGCCGTCGGGGTCGCCAGTGACAGCGCGCAAGGGCAGGTCGCGACCAGCATCGCCAGGACGATCCAGAACGCTCGCGACGCATCCAGCTGCCACCACAACAGGCCGATGGCCGCCGCCGCGATCAGCGACAACAGCAGGAACCATTGCGCGGCGCGGTCGGCGATTTCTGCCAGTCGCGGCTTCTCGGCCTGGGCGCGATCGAGCAGGCGGACGATGGCCGACAGGCGCGTGTCCTGACCCAGCGCCAGCACCTCGACGGTCAACGCGCCTTCGACGTTCAGCGTACCTGCGGTGACCGCATCGCCCAGCGTGCGCGGTTGCGGCAGGTATTCGCCGGTCAGCAGCGACTCGTCGATACTCGACTGGCCGTCGAGGATCTTGCCATCCGCCGGCAGGATCGACCCCGGTTGCACCAGTACCCGGTCACCGAGGCGTAATTCGCTGAGCAGAATGCGTTCGCTCTGGCCGTCGGCGTCGAGGCGCAGGCACGAGGCCGGCAGCAGGTTCACAAGCTGCGCGGTGGCAGCGGCGGTGCGTTCGCGGGCGCGTCGCTCCAGATAGCGCCCGGCGAGGAGAAACAGCGCGAACATCCCGACCGCATCGAAATACAGCTCGCCGACCCCAGTGATCGAGGTCCAGATCCCGGCGATGTAGGCA
This sequence comes from Pseudomonas sp. NPDC087803, assembly GCF_044742995.1. NCBI lineage: Bacteria > Pseudomonadati > Pseudomonadota > Gammaproteobacteria > Pseudomonadales > Pseudomonadaceae > Pseudomonas > Pseudomonas sp. NPDC087803. Next base: position 7,736 of record NZ_JBIUVO010000031.1, on the reverse strand, counting down.
CTGCCGATCGCCAGCGACACCGAGACGTCCATGGTCAGATGCCGGGTGCGCAAATCGCGCATGGCGCCCTTGAAGAACGGCGCGCAGCTGTAGAACACGATCGGCGTGGTGAGGAACAGCGCGACCCAGCGCAGGATCGTGTGCAACTCGGGGCTGAGGTCGATGTTGAATTCCGGCCAGGTGGCCATGGTCGCCATCATCGCCTGGAACCACAGCAATCCGGCGACACCGAGCTGGCGCAGGGCGAGGCGGTTTTCGCTGGCCAGTTGTTCGCTGGCGCGGTCGGCCTGATACGGGTGGGCGGCGTAACCGATGTGGCGCAGCTCGGCGAGGATCTGGCTCAGCGGCAATTGCGCGTCGGCCCATTGCACGTGCAGGCGATGATTGGACAGGTTCAGACGCGCCTCGGCCACTGCCGGCAGGGTGCGCAGGTGTTTCTCGATCAGCCAGCCGCAGGCGGCGCAGCTGATGCCTTCCATCAACAGGGTGGTTTCGGCGAGTTCGCCCTCGTGACGGACGAAGGGTTTTTGCACGTCGGCGCGGTCGTACAGCGCCAGTTCATCGGTCAACTGCACCGGCAAGGCTTCGGGGTTGGCCGAGGCTTCGCTGCGATGCTGGTAATAGCTTTCCAGGCCACCGGCGACGATGGCTTCGGCCACAGCCTGGCAGCCGGGGCAGCAGAACTCGCGGGACTCCCCGAGCACGACGGCGGTGTAGCGGCTGCCCGACGGAACGGGCAGGGCGCAGTGGTAGCAGGGGAGTGGGGTGGTCATTTGTGGTGCCGTGCAAATCTATTGTGGCGAGGGAGCTTGCTCCCGCTCGGCTGCGAAGCAGTCGTATGGAAGCAATTCATTCTGCCTGAATGAACCGGGAGGCTGGTTATAGGGGCGCTTCGCACCCCAGCGGGAGCAAGCTCCCTCGCCACAGTGCAGATTTTTATTTATCCAGGTCTTCGGCGCCCTGCAGCGGTTCGTCACCGAGCAGCAGATCCTTGTCATGGCTGACCAGTTCTTCTTCGAACATGCGCCACACGTGATCGTCCTGCGTGCCCAGCAATTCGACAAAACGCCGGCCTTCGACCTTGTCACCCAACTGGCCGATGTAGCGGCCGGTTTCGGTTTCGCTGCGGGTCAGGACGATCTTGCGATCCTTCTCCGGCTGGGTCGGCGAGATCAGGTTCAGTTCCAGGGTTTTTGGCTGGCTGTCACCGCTCAGGCGCAGGTCGACTTCGCCAGTCACGTCATCCAGATGCACGTTGGCGCGCATCTTCAGGTTCTGTGCCAGCAGCTCGCGATCCAGTGAACGGTTGATGCCTTTGCCGGCCTCGTAGTAGTTGTCGTTGACCAGGTTGTCCGGGTTGTTTACCGCAATGGTCACCATCGACAGGGTCAAGGTCACCGAACAGGCCAGAATCCCGATGATGATCCATGGCCAGAGGTGCTTGTACCAAGGACTGGCGGCGTTTGCTGCGGGCATGTTCAGTTCTCTCAACGGGTTTGTGGGCCGATGAATCGGCTCTTGGCTTCAACGTGGACGCTGTCGTCGTCGGCATCCTTGAGGATGAATTTCACCTCGTTGGTGCTCGACGGCAATTGTTCCGGTGCGCTCGACAACTCCACCGGCATGCTGAAGATTTCGCCGGCCGGCACCTTGATCTCGCGTTTGCCCTGCAAGCGCAGGTCCGGCAGACCGGCGGCTTCCAGCACGTAGGTGTGGTCGCGCTGATCCTTGTTCATGATCTTCAGGCTGTAGACGTTTTCGATCCGGCCTTCGGCGTTTTCGCGGTACAGCACGCGGTCCTTGCTGACGTCGAAGCCGACCAGCGAGCGCATGAAGAACGCCGTCACCAACAGGCTGATCATCGCCAGCAGCACCACCGCATAGCCGATCAGGCGTGGCCGCAGTTTATGGGTTTTCTGCCCCGACAGGTTGTGTTCGGTGGTGTAGCTGATGAGGCCGCGCGGATATTCCATCTTGTCCATGATCGCGTCGCAGGCGTCGATGCACGCGGCGCAGCCGATGCACTCGATCTGCAGGCCATCACGGATGTCGATGCCGGTCGGGCATACCTGAACGCACATGGTGCAGTCGATGCAATCGCCCAGGCCCATGGCCTTGTAGTCGACACCTTTCTTGCGCGGGCCACGGCTTTCGCCGCGACGCGGGTCGTAGGAAACGATCAGGGTGTCCTTGTCGAACATCACGCTCTGGAAACGTGCGTAGGGGCACATGTAGATGCACACCTGTTCGCGCAACCAGCCGGCATTGCCGTAGGTGGCGAGGGTGAAGAAACCGACCCAGAAATACGACCAGCCATCGGCCTGGCCGGTGAAGAACTCGTACACCAGCTCGCGGATCGGCGAGAAGTAGCCGACGAAGGTCATGCCGGTGACGAAACCGATCAGCAGCCACAGCGAATGCTTGGCGAGCTTGCGCAGAAACTTGTTGCCGCTCATCGGCGCTTTATCGAGCTTGATCCGCTGGTTGCGGTCGCCTTCGGTGACCTTTTCGCACCACATGAAAATCCACGTCCACACGCTTTGCGGACAGGTGTAACCGCACCAGACGCGGCCGGCGTAAACGGTGATGAAGAACAGGCCGAACGCGGCAATGATCAGCAGGCCGGACAGCAGAATGAAGTCCTGCGGCCAGAAGGTCGCACCAAAGATGAAGAACTTGCGTTCCGGCAGGTTCCACCACACCGCCTGATGCCCGCCCCAGTTCAGCCACACCGTACCGAAATACAACAGGAACAGCGCGGCGCCGCCGATCATCCGCAGATTGCGGAACAGACCGGTGAAAGCGCGGGTGTAGATTTTTTCTCGAGAGGCGTAAAGGTCGACGCTGTTGTTCGCGTTTTTGCTCGGTGGTGTGACGTCGTGTACCGGAATCTGGTTGCTCATCATTGCATCCCACGGCAGTGGACAAATGCCTCGGTCGATACGTGCCGACCGCGGTCAGAAAGGGGTGTTGCAGTGGCGCAATGATACGCCTGTCGCTCTGGCTCAAGGGTGCGACCTTTGGTCGCGTTGGGGAAAAAGCATTATTGGTGTAGCGAATGCAGCAAAGCCTGATGCAGATCAATTGACTTGTTGAGTATGGACGGTTTTGTGGTGGCGGCTAATTCATTGTTCCCACGGGTTGATCAGAGCGACGCCGCTCGACCGGAAATCACCGACATTGCGCGTGACCACCGTGAGTCCATGCACCAGGGCCGTGGCAGCTATCAAAGCATCGCTTTCATTGGCCTGGTCGGGCACATGCAGGCTGGCACAACGCAGTGCCACCGCGGCATCAACCGGCAGGATTCGGGCTTCGAATGCTGGCATGACGTGACGCGTCAGCCAACTGCGCAACAGCTTTCCTTGAGCAGGATCACGCCGTTCCATTCGCAGTACTCCGGTTTCCAGTTCTTTCAAAGTAATGGCGGAAATGTACAGGCGCGGGGCGATGACGCCTTTGGCCCAACTGACCACATTGGCATCGGCTTGCGGCTTGCGAAGTTCGGAAATCACATTGGTGTCGAGTAAGTACATCAGGACAGATCCACGGGACGATGAATGATGACTGCGCGCTCGGTTTCGAAATCGATGTCGGCAGCCTCCGGCATGACCAACAAATCGACAATGCTCGTGTTTGCGCCGCTCAGTTTCTGATATTCCTCAATGCTCAACAGGACATGAGAGGCCTTGCCACGGTCGGTGATGATCACTGGACCCAGACGCGCAGCCTTTTTGGCACCGCTGGTGTCCTGATTGAATTCACGGCTGGAGATGGTGGTGATTGCCATCGTGGTTGACCTCTCGCAATACAGATGTAGCAACATTACTACTTCGCCTTGGGGGGCGGCAATCGAGGAAAACAGGGCTCAGCCGTCCGTTGGTCGGTCCGTGGCTGGCATTAGTCGAGCCAGCCTCGCACAAGGCGCAGGCCGGCTCGGGTTGATTCAGACGTGGCTTCAAGACTCAGGGAAGTCTGCCGCCGCCGAGGCTGTCGAGACTGCCGGTATTTTTGTGGGGTTTTGTGGTGCTGTCGGGATCGGGTTTCAACGGGTTGCCGAGTGTCACGGCAATGGATTCCACGGGGTTTTCCGATGATTCGACTGGATGATCAGGTTCAGCAAGAGCCTGATCAACCGGGAGAGGGTTTTTCTCGTCATTCAACATGGCGGCTTCATCCTTGAAGTGGCTCCGATGCGGGTCATCGGGCTGTGGAAGACCCTACAGAGCATCGAGAAACGAGTCCATCAGGCATGTGTCTCAAAGTATTAATTTCAAAGTTGATTTCAAACTTTCAGAAATATCGTTAGTTAATTTATGGGTTTTGTTTTCTTGTTTTTATCGAATAGCTTATTGGCTGTTCTGCAGCGTGTTAGTTGCATGTTCGTGTTTTGAAATTTAACGGATTAATGGAGTGTTATGAAAATCAAGGAAGTTAAAAAACTTTTCGCGTGTCTGTGCCTGTTGTCACTGACTTCTCTTGCCAGTGCCAATGAAGGTGCTCCGCAGCACATGGTGTTCGCCTCGGATCCGCAATACCCGTGGACGGAAAAATCGGACAGTGGTGAAGATGAATCGAGCGCGGATTTCGAAAGGCGCGCGAAATGGCTGGTGGAAACCCAGTTCGCGAGCATTGCCCAGTTTCGCAACGAGATGGGCGGGCAGGACGCCGTGCCCCTGATGATCAACGGCGACATGACCGCGTTCGGCCATGGCTGGCAGCGCTCCTATGTCGGTTCGATGCTGAAAAAACACTTTGGCGATCACGTGCTCTACGGATTGGGCAATCACGACTATCAGAACAACGTGAATGACTGTTTCAGTGAAAGTTGCGCAGCGGGCAGTATTGTTGATTACCGTGATCATCATGTCGGTAAAGTCGATGAGTTTGATCTGGAAGTCACTGGCAGCTTTGTGAGTAAACACTATCTGGGTAGTCTGGCTTATTCAAAGAATATTGGTGAAGTGCATCTGGTGCAGTTGAACAATGAACCCACTTATGCGGTGAAGATTTCTCACGCCTTGAATCCGACCTCATTCGATATCCGGGCGTCGCTGGACTGGCTGGAAAATGATTTGCGCATAGCGCGAGCGCAGGGCTACGCGATCATTATCAATATGCACAAGCCTTACGAGTGGAAAGGTAGCTGGGATCAGGAAAAGCGCTTCTTGAACATGATTGAAAAGTATCAGGTAACGGCAATTTTCGCCGGGCATTTCCATGCCGATGGCGGCATGAAAAGTTACAAGGGCGGGGTGCCGATGTTTCTCAGCGGTTCGGCTTCTCAACAGACGTACCTGACCGCCAGTTTTTCCAAGGATCGCAGGCAATTGGAGGTGAGTCTGGTCGAGGACAATCAGTGGCGCAAACGTACGCCGGTGGCCACCGTGCCGGTGAAGTCGATCTGGGCCAGTGCCCCATGAAAAAGCCCCCGCCAGAGCACTGGCGGGGGCTTTATCTTGCGTCGGGCGTTGGCCTTACTGCGCCTCGGTTTCCGGCGCTTTTTCACCGTGGGACAGGCTGTAAACGTAAGCCGCCAGCAGGTGCACCTTGTCGTTGCCTTGCAGTTGTTCCTGCGCAGGCATCTGGCCCTGACGGCCGTAACGGATGGTCTGCTGCAGTTGCGCGAAGCTCGAACCGTAGATGAACGCGGCCGGGTGGGTCAGGTTAGGCGCGCCCATCGCCGGGGTGCCTTTGCCTTCTGGACCGTGGCAGGCCACGCAGTTGGCGGCGAACAGTTTCTGCCCGTTGGCCGGATCAGCCTTGGTGCCTTCCGGCAGTTTGCGGCCATCGAGCTGGGTCACCACGAAGGCTGCGACGTCGGCTACGCCTTGTTCGCCAATCACTTCGGCCCAGGCCGGCATTACTGCGTGACGACCGCCCATAATGGTGGTCTTGATGGTTTCCGGCTCGCCGCCCCAGCGCCAGTCGGCGTCGGTCAGGTTGGGGAAGCCATAGGCGCCCTTGGCGTCGGAACCGTGGCACACCGAGCAGTTGGAGGCGAACAGACGGCCGCCCATCTTCAGTGCTTGCGGGTCCTTGGCGACTTCCTCGATCGGCATTGCCGCGAACTTGGCGAAGATCGGACCGAACTTGGCGTCCGAGCGGGCCATTTCCTTTTCCCACTCATGCACGCCGGTCCAGCCGGTCTTGCCATTGGCGAACGCGGTCTGCTTGTCGTTATCGAGGTAGTTGTAGCCCGGCAGCAGGCCTTTCCAGTTGCCCAGGCCCGGGTACAGCACCAGATAACCGAGGGCGAACACGATAGTGCCCACGAACAGCATGAACCACCATTTTGGCAGTGGGTTGTCGTACTCCTCGATCCCGTCGAAGGAGTGGCCGACCGTTTCGTCCGTCTGTTCGCTGCGCTGGCCCTTGCGGGTCGACAGCAGCAGCCAGGTCAGGGCGAAGATCGTACCGAGACTGAGGACTGTGACGTACAGACTCCAGAATGTAGTCATTCTTTGTTACTCCTAGAAGCTTGCTCGACGTGCTTGATGGCTTCGGGATCATCCGCAAAAGGCAGCAAGGTTGCGTCTTCAAACTCCGACTTGCGCTTGGGGCTGAACACCCACAACGCCAAACCGATGAAGGCCACCATCACGACAACGGTGCCCAGGCCGCGAATCATCCCGATATCCATGAAGAATCACCGTTTGCTTTTGATGATGGTGCCCAGGCCCTGAAGGTAGGCCACCAGCGCGTCCATTTCGGTTTTGCCCTTCACGGCATCTTTTGCACCGGCGATGTCTTCGTCGGTGTAAGGGACGCCGAGCGTGCGCAACACTTCCATTTTCTTGGCCGTGTCTTTGCCGTCGAGCTTGTTTTCCACGAGGAACGGGTAAGCCGGCATTTTCGACTCAGGCACCACGTTGCGCGGGTTGTACAGGTGCGCACGGTGCCAGTCATCGGAGTAACGACCACCCACACGAGCCAAGTCCGGACCGGTACGTTTGGAACCCCACAGGAACGGGTGGTCCCAGACGCTTTCACCGGCGACCGAGTAGTGGCCGTAGCGTTCGGTTTCAGCGCGGAACGGACGGATCATCTGCGAGTGGCAGCCGACACAACCGTTGGCGATATAGACGTCGCGGCCTTCCAGTTCCAGCGCCGAACGCGGCTTCATGCCTTCGACCGGCTTGTTGGTGACGTCCTGGAAGAACAGCGGAACGATCTGGGTCAAGCCGCCAATGCTGACGGCAATGACCATGAAGAAGGCCAGCAGGCCAATATTCTTCTCGACAGCTTCATGCTTCATCAGTGAGCTCCAACGACAGCGATCTGGGCGGCGGCTTCGGCTTCAGCCGGGTTCGAGGCGCGCACGGTGCGCCAGACGTTGTAAGCCATCAACAGCATGCCGCTGGCGAAGAATGCACCGCCCAGGGCACGGACGATGTAGCCCGGGTGGCTGGCCTGCAGCGCTTCGACGAACGAGTAGGTGAGGGTGCCGTCATCGTTGATTGCACGCCACATCAGACCCTGAGTGATGCCGTTGACCCACATCGAGGCGATGTACAGCACGGTACCGATGGTCGCGAGCCAGAAGTGCGCGTTGATCAGGCCGACGCTGTGCATCTGCGTACGACCGAACAGTTTCGGGATCATGTGGTAGATCGCGCCGATCGAAATCATCGCCACCCAGCCCAGCGCGCCGGCGTGAACGTGGCCGATGGTCCAGTCGGTGTAGTGTGAGAGCGAGTTGACGGTCTTGATCGCCATCATCGGGCCTTCGAAGG
>NZ_JBIUVO010000030.1:38518-55840 GCF_044742995.1 Pseudomonas sp. NPDC087803 | reverse complement strand
GCAGCCGGACGGCACCACGTCCTACACCCGTGACGGTACTTTCCACCTCGACTCCAACGGCCAGATCGTCAACGCCAGCGGTTTCGCCCTGGAACCGGCCATCGTCATCCCGAACAACGCGCAGAGCTTCACCGTCGGCACCGACGGCACCGTGTCGATCACTGTGCCTGGCAACCCGGCCGCTCAGGTGATCGGCAACCTGCAAACCGCCGACTTCATCAACCCGGCCGGTCTGCAAGCGGTGGGCAACAACCTGTTCCTCGAAACCGCTGCTTCCGGCGCGCCGCAAATCGGCACCCCGGGCCTGAACGGTTTCGGTACCACGCTGCAGAACACCCTGGAAGGTTCCAACGTCAGCACCGTTGAAGAGATGGTCAACATGATCACCACTCAGCGCGCTTACGAGATGAACTCCAAGGTGATCTCCACCGCCGACCAGATGCTCTCGTTCGTAACGCAGAATCTGTAATCAAGTCTATGGGGCGGCCATGAGGCCGCCAGCAACACCGTGAGGTAGGGTCATGAAACGCTTCGTATCTGTTCTGGCATTGGGTGGGGTCGTCTCGCTCGCGGGCTGCGTCGCACCGACGCCCAAGCCCAATGACCCTTACTACGCTCCGGTGTTGCCGCGCACGCCATTGCCGGCGGCGGCCAACAACGGCTCGATCTATCAGGCCGGCTTCGAGCAGAACCTGTACAGCGACCGCAAAGCGTTCCGGGTCGGTGACATCATCACCATCACCCTGAACGAGAAGACTCAGGCGAGCAAGAACGCCAACTCCCAGGTGGCCAAGAACAGCAAGACTGGCATCGGCCTGACTTCGCTGTTCGGCGGCAGTGGCACCACCAACAACCCGTTGGGCGGTAACGACCTGAGCCTCGACGTCGGCTACAGCGGCGACCGTGCGACCAAGGGCGACAGCAAGGCGGCGCAGGGCAACACCCTGACCGGCTCGATCACCGTGACCGTGGCCGACGTGCTGCCCAACGGCATCATCGCTGTGCGCGGCGAGAAGTGGATGACCCTCAACACCGGCGACGAGCTGGTGCGGATCGCCGGTCTGGTGCGTGCCGATGACATCGCCACCGACAACACCGTGTCGTCGACCCGTGTCGCCGATGCGCGCATCACCTACTCGGGCACCGGTTCGTTTGCCGATGCGAGTCAGCCAGGCTGGTTCGACCGTTTCTTCCTCAGCCCGCTGTTCCCTTTCTAGGTGGCGACTTTGAAATTCAAACACCTGATGCTGGCTGCGGCCCTGTTGTCCGCAGCCTTTGGTGCCCACGCCGAGCGGCTGAAAGACATCGCCAGCATTTCCGGCGTGCGTTCCAACCAGTTGATCGGTTACGGCCTGGTGGTCGGGCTTAACGGCACCGGCGACCAGACGACGCAAACCCCGTTCACCCTGCAGACCTTCAACAACATGCTCTCGCAGTTCGGCATCAAGGTGCCGCCGGGATCGGGCAACGTGCAGTTGAAAAACGTCGCGGCGGTGTCAGTGAGTGCCGATCTGCCGGCCTTCGCCAAACCGGGGCAGCAGGTCGACATCACTGTGTCCTCCATCGGTAACTCCAAGAGCCTGCGCGGCGGCACCCTGTTGCTGACCCCGCTCAAGGGTATCGACGGCAACGTCTACGCCATCGCTCAAGGCAACCTGGTGGTCGGTGGTTTCGATGCTGAAGGGCGTGACGGTTCGAAGATCACCGTCAACGTTCCGTCGGCCGGTCGTATTCCGGGTGGCGCTTCGGTAGAGCGTTCGGTGCCGAGCGGTTTCAACCAGGGCAACAGCCTGACGCTGAACCTCAACCGTTCCGACTTCACCACCGCCAAGCGCATCGTCGACAAGATCAACGACATGCTCGGCCCTGGCGTGGCGCAAGCCATCGACGGCGGTTCGATCCGTGTGACGGCGCCGCTCGATCCGAGCCAGCGCGTCGACTATCTGTCGATCCTCGAAAACCTTGAGGTCGACCCGGGTCAGGCGGTGGCGAAAGTCATCATCAACTCGCGTACCGGCACCATCGTCATCGGCCAGAACGTGAAAGTCTCGCCGGCCGCCGTGACCCACGGCAGCCTGACCGTGACCATCACCGAAGACCCGATCGTCAGCCAGCCTGGCCCGCTGTCCAACGGCCAGACCGCGGTGGTTCCACGTTCGCGGGTCAACGCCGAGCAGGAGGCCAAGCCGATGTTCAAGTTCGGCCCGGGCACCACCCTCGACGAGATCGTGCGGGCGGTGAACCAGGTCGGCGCGGCACCGGGTGACCTGATGGCCATTCTCGAAGCACTGAAGCAGGCCGGCGCGTTGCAAGCCGACCTGATCGTGATCTGAGGACGGCGACCATGGATATGCGCAAAGGCAGTCTGGTGGGCACTGGCGATTCGGGTTCGTACTCCGACCTCAATCGTCTGAACCAGCTCAAGGTCGGCGACAAGAACAGCGACGCGAACATGCGCAAGGTGGCGCAGGAGTTCGAATCGCTGTTCCTCGGCGAAATGCTCAAGTCGATGCGTTCGGCCACCGAGGCGTTGGGTAAAGACAACCCGATGAACACGCCGGCGGCCAAGCAATATCAGGAAATGTACGACCAGCAACTGGCGGTGTCGCTGTCCCGCGAGGGCGGTGGTATCGGTCTGGCCGACGTGCTGATGAAGCAGATGTCGAAGAACAAGCCAATGGCGCCGGGTGAGGCGGCGGCCGCGTCCGCCGCCAAGCAGGAAGCGGCGAAAGCCGCTGCGGTGCAGACGCCGATTGCTGCCGGCACCACTGGCACCGGCCCGCTGTCGCGGCTCAATGGCGAGCGCCCGTTGTGGGCCTCGCGTTCGCTGCATGCGCCGAACACTCAGTTGGCGCACGCCAACGACATGGAAATGATCAACAAGCGTCGTCTGGCACTGCCGCCGAAACTGGCCGATCGTTTGCTCGCCGGTCTGGTGCCGTCGGCCACGCCGACCGCCGCCAACGCGTTGCCGCAACGCACCGAGAGCACGGCCGCCACCGGTTCCGGTCCGCTGTACAACGGCGACTGGCTGAGCCGTGCCGAAGACGCCAAGGCGTCCGGCGGGCAGATGCAGATTTATGGCCGGGCGATGGCGCAGATTCCGCTGGCGCCGGCCAAGCGCGCCTTCAGTTCCGCCGACGAATTCGTCAACACCATGCTGCCGATGGCCAAAGAAGCCGCGGCGCGTATCGGTGTCGATCCGCGTTATCTGGTGGCGCAAGCCGCGCTGGAAACCGGCTGGGGCAAATCGGTGATGCGCGCCCAGGATGGCAGCAGCAGTCACAACCTGTTCGGGATCAAGGCCAGCAGCAATTGGACCGGCGATTCGGCCCGGGCGATCACCAGCGAGTTCCGTGACGGGCAGATGGTCAAGGAGACGGCGCAATTCCGTTCCTATGCCTCGTACAAGGACAGCTTCCACGATCTGGTGACTTTGCTGCAGAGCAACAATCGCTATCAAGATGTGCTGAAGTCGGCCGATAACCCAGAACAGTTTGTACGCGAGTTGCAAAAGGCCGGTTACGCGACCGACCCGAACTACGCGACGAAGATTTCGCAGATAGCCAAGCAGATGAACAGTTTTGAAAACTACGCTGCGGCCGGCGTTTCAACGACGCCTCTATAAACATACGGTAAGGTTTGAATCATGAGTTTGCTCAATATCGGGATGTCGGGGTTGGCCGCGAGTTCTTCCTCTCTCGCGACTACAGGTAACAACATTGCCAACGTCGACACCGCCGGTTATTCACGCCAGCAAACCGTGCAGAGCACCAAGTCCTCGCAGCAGTTCGGCAATGTCTTCATCGGTACGGGGACGACCCTGGCCGATGTGCGCCGGGTCTACAACTCTTATCTCGAGAACCAGCTGCATACCGCCACATCGCTCAATAGCGAAGCGGCTGCGTACGGTGCCCAGGCTACTGCGCTGGATGCCTCGATGTCCGATACCAACACCGGCCTGACCGGTGTGCTGCAAAAGTTCTTCACCACGATGCAGGGCGTGGCAACCTCGGCCACCGACGACACTTCCCGTCAGTCGGTGCTGACCGGTGCACAGGCGCTGACCAGCCGCTTCAATGCGCTGGCCAAACAGCTGAACGATCAGAACACCACGATCAACGGCAACCTGGACGACATGACTTCCCAGGTCAACAAGCTGGCCACTTCGATTGCCAATCTGAACCAGAAGATCGGCGAGATTTCCACCAGCGGCGGCCAGCCGAATGATCTGCTCGACACCCGAAACGAAGCTGTGCGTCAGCTCTCCGAGCTGACCGGGGCGCAGGTCGTCGAGCGTGGCAGCAGTTTTGACGTGTATATCGGTACCGGCCAGCCGCTGGTGATCGGCAACACCACCAACACCCTTAGCACCGTGCCGAGCAAAGACGATCCGACGCGCATGGCCATCCAGATGGACCGCGGCTCAAGCGTGATCGACATCACCTCGGCGATGAGCGGTGGCGAAATCGGTGGCTTGCTGACCTATCGCAAAGAAGTGCTCGACCCTTCGCTCAATGAGTTGGGGCGTGTCGCGCTGGTGGTGGCCGATCAGGTCAACAGTCAGCAAGCCCAGGGCATCGACAAGAACGGTGACTTCGGCGCGGCGATCTTCAACAACATCAACAGTGCCGCGCTGATCAGTCAGCGCAGCATTGCGCAGTCGGGCAACAGCGCAGGTTCGGGCAACCTCGATGTCACCATCAAGGACACCGGCAAGCTGACCACCAGCGATTATCAGGTCACCTTCACCAGCGCCACCGACTACTCGGTCAAGCGCTCCGATGGCACCGACATGGGCTCGTTCAGCACGACGACCACGCCACCGCCAGTGATCGACGGTTTCACCCTGGCCCTCAATGGCGGTGCACTGAGCGCTGGTGACACCTTCAAGGTGACCCCGACCCGTAACGCAGCAACCTCCATTCAGACCGTGCTGACCGATCCGAAGAAAATCGCTGCGGCAGCGCCGTTGACCGGCGTGGCCAGTGCCAGCAATTCCGGCACCTACACCCAGCCGACGCTGACCGATTCGATCGACATCTACAACCCGGCGTCGCAGACCGAGTTGCAGAATGCGCTCAAGTATTCGACGCCGGTCAAACTGGTGTTCGGTGCGGTCGCCAGCGGCAGCCAGTCGTACAACATGGTCGACGCCAAGGGCAACACCATCGGTTCGGGCACCATCGTGCCGGGGCAGGCCAACACCTTGAACCTCAAGGTCGGCATGGTCGACTCCACCGGTGCTCCGGTGATGGACACCACTGTCACGCCGAACGTGCAGAAGACTTTCACCGTGCAGACCACCGTGGGCGCGACGCCGACGTCCGGCGAAACCTTCACCATCAACCTGACCGGCGCGGCCTCTTCGGACAACCGCAACGCGCAGGCGCTGGTCGGCCTGCAGACCAAGCAGACCGTGGACACCGGCAGCGGCAGCAAAGGCATCAGCCTGACCGACGCCTACAACAAACTGGTGACCAACGTCGGTACCAAGGCTGCACAGAGCAAGTCCGACAGCGACGCCACCTCGGTGATCCTCGATCAGGCCAAGGGCGCGCGTGATTCGCTGTCCCAGGTCAACCTCGATGAAGAGACCGGTAACCTGGTCAAGTATCAGCAGTACTACACAGCGTCTTCGCAGATCATCAAAGCTGCGCAGGAAACTTTCGCCACGCTGATCAACAGTCTTTAAGGAGTCGTAATTCATGCGCATTTCCACCGCTCAGTATTACGCGACGCAAGCTGCTCAATATCAGCGCAACTACAGCAAGACGGTCGCGACCGCCAACGAAGCGAGCAGCCTGCAGCGCATCAACACCGCTGCCGACGATCCGATCGGCGCCGGTCGACTGCTCAAGCTGGGTCAGCAAAGTGCGATGCTCGACCAGTATCAGGGCAACATCGACACCACCAAGAGCGCGCTGACTGTGCAGGAGTCCACTCTGAACTCCATTACCACGGCTCTGCAGCGCGCCAAGGAAATTGGCCTGGCCGCCAACAACGGCATCGCCACCGATGCTGACCGCAAGGCTTACGCGGCGGAACTGGGCCAGATCCAGCAACAGGTACTGGGCCTGATGAACTCCAAGGATGCCAACGGCAACTATCTGTTCTCCGGTTCCAAGACCGACACCGCGCCGTACTCGCAGAACGTCGATGGTACCTACACCTACAACGGTGATCAGACCCAGATCAACCTGGGCATTGGCGACGGCATGTCGGTAGCGACCAACACCACCGGTTGGGACGCGTTCCAGCAGACCATTAACACCAGCCGCACCCAGACCACCATGACCGCTCCGGCGGTGGATGACGGTCGTGTGGTGCTGTCCAACGGTACGATCGGTACCGCTGCGACATACAACGCCAAGTTCTCCGGTGGCCAGCCGTACACCGTAAGCTTTGTCAGCAGCACCCAGTTGAAGATCACCGATGCCCTGGGTAACGACGTGACGTCCGAGGCCAGCCAGAACGGTGTGATCAGCAATAGCAACGGTACTAACCAGGCCGTCAGCTTCCGTGGCGTCGACTTGAAGTTGAACATCAACCTTAAGGCCGGTGACACTAACCCTGACGCAGTCATCGCCGGTCACAGCTTCCAGCTGTCGGCCACGCCTGACTCGTTCACCACGGCGCGCAGCCCGGGCAACCCGTCGACCGCAGTGATCACCGGTTCCAGCGTGACCGACCAGGCGGCCTACAGCGCGGCCTTCCCGTCAGGTGGCGGCGCAGTGCTGAAGTTCACCAGCGCCACCGACTTCGATCTTTACGCGGCACCTGTTACCGCCGACAGCAAGCCAGTGTCGTCGGGCACCGTGGTCGGTGGCAATGCCACGGCTGCCGGTGTGACCTTCGCCATCGGCGGTACGCCGGGCGCGGGCGATCAGTTCTCGATCCAGTCCAACAACCACCAGACCCAGAACGTACTCGACACCCTGGGTCAGATGGTCACGGCGCTGAACCTGCCGATCGATAGTGATCCGGTGGTCAAGCAGAAATTCCAGGGGGCCATGGAATCGGCGTTGGGCAACCTCGACAGCGCCTCCAACCAGATTGGCGCTGCGGTGACCTCGATCGGTGCTCGCGGGCAGTCGCTCGATGATCAGGACACGACCAACCAGAGTCTGATCCAGGCCAACACCACGACCCAGGGTTCGATCCGTGATTCGGATCCGGCCGAGGTGATGACGCGCCTGACCTTGCAGCAGACCATGCTGCAAGCCTCGCAGTTGGCCTTCAGCAAGATCAGTCAGTTGGGTCTGTTCAACAAGATCTGACACTGGACGGGCGCGCAAGCGCCCGTTTGTCTCGTCCCTCAGTTAATGTTTTTTTGCGGTTTCAGGGGCTCGCTTCACCGAGCGGGCTCGTACCGCCTGTGAGCCCGCCGTGAATTCACTTCCTCTCGTCAGTCTGGTCATCCCTGCCTTCAACCCGCGCTTTTTCGAGCGCGCATTGCGCAGCGCTGTCGGCCAGGGTTATGGCAATCTCGAAATCATCGTGTGCGATGACAGTCGTGGCGATGAAATCGAAGCCATTGTCGCGGCGATGATCGAGCAGAGCGGGGTCGCCGTACATTACGTGCGTAACCCGCGCACCCTGGGCATGGTCGGCAATCTGCAGGCCTGCCTGGATCTGACCCAGGGCGAATTCATCAAGTTTTTGTGTGATGACGATCAGCTGTTCGCCAGCTGTATCGAACGTCAGGCCGATGTGCTGGCCCATCGTGACGAGGTCAATCTGGTGCTGGCCCAGCGTCTGTTCTGGGACGCCGACGACATGGTGCTGCCTTCACGCCTGGAAAATACGCCACTGTCACCGGTCAGTGGGTTGTTCAAGGGTGAGGACCTGCTGGCGCTCTTCGAGACGTTCCCGTCGAACCTTCTTGGTGGTTTCAGTAATGCCCTGTTCCGTCGCGCCGACGTTGTCGAGTTACTGCCGGCGCTGACGCAGCCGGACCACTGTTTTGTGGCAAGCCTGGATTTCGCATTGTTCGTGTGTTTGCTGCGACGCGGCAACGCGGTGATCTCCAATCATGTCTTGAGTATCGAACGCCTGTACCCGGATCGCCTGAGTGGCCAGCAAGTGATGAAGGATGCTTTGGCCGTCGAGCAGCAATGGCTGCTGCAAATGCTCAAGGCGCGTAGCGGAGAGTCGGCGCCTGCGAAGGGCTGGGCGCGTTATGTGCCTATGCCCAAGGCGGATGAGTCGCCCCGGGTCTGGGTAGAACTGCCGCTGAGCCGCTCGCTCGGCACCAAACAGAGTGCCCAGGTCTGGCAGGTGGGCGCGGACAGCCAGAGTTTTGCCGAACTCTATGCGCAATGGCTGGAGTGCCGCAGGCTCAGTGATGTGCAGAGCAGATTGCTGCCGGACACGCTGGCGAGCTGGCCTTCCACGCCGCGAATCGTGCCAGTCGTGGTGGACGAGCAGGGCAGTCCGGCGGCGCTGGAACGTACACTGGAGAGTCTCGCCGCGCAGGTCTATCCGCCCGAGTTGACGCTGGTACTGTCCACCGATTGTTCCGAGCCGGTACTGGACGGACGGGTGTTCCATTTGCCGCTGCAGGACGATTATCTGCAACAGATCAATCAACTGCTGCCGCAGCTGGAAGGCGCTGACTGGTTTTATCTGCTGCGCGCCGGTGATCGTCTGGTACCCCCGGCCCTGCTGATGATGGCCGAGCGCATCGCCTTCAACGGCGCCCTGCATTGTCTGTACAGCGATGAAGGCAGCTTGCGTGCAGGGGAATCGGTGGAGCCGGCATTCAAGCCCGACTTCAACCTGGATCTGATGCGCAGCTACCCTTATGTCGGTCGCGCGCTGGCATTCCGGCGAGAGGTTTTTCTGGCACTCGGCGGTTTCGATTCGACCTTCACTGAGCTTGCGCCTCACGACATGCTCTGGCGTATGGTTGAAGACCACGGCACCCAGGTCGTCGGACATCTGGCCGAGATTGCCATCGAGTCGACATTCGACCTGACCCAGTGGCTGTCGCTGCCAGCCGTGACGCAAAACAATTCACGATTGCTGTCGGCACATCTTGAACGTCTGGGTATCTCCCACGACCTGCGCCGAGGCAGTGTCGAACTGCTCAATCGAGTCGATTATCGGCATGCGCATCGACCGTTGGTCTCGATCATCATTTCGACCCGCGACCAGATTGCAGCGCTGCAACGCTGTGTGGAAAGCCTGCTGGAAAAAACCGCTTACAGCGAATATGAGCTGTTGCTGGTCGACAATGGGAGTCAGACCGCCGAGGCTCGTACGTGGCTGGACGGCATGGCGCAATTGGGCAGCGAACGCATACGCGTGCTGACCTACCCGCAGCAGGGCAATGTCGCCGCATTGCGCAACTTTGCCGTGAGTCAGGCGAGGGGCGAATACGTCCTGCTGCTCAATCCTTACACGGTGATCACTCAGGCTGACTGGCTCGACGAGCTGCTCAATCATGCTCAGCGCCCGGAAGTCGGCATTGTCGGCGCCAAACTGTTCAATCCCGATGGCTATGTTTTGCATGCAGGTCTGGTGCTCGGCTTGCAGGGGCCGGCCGGCCTGCCATTCTATGGCCAGTCGATGCAATCCTCCGGCTACATGTTCCGTTTGCAGGTGGTCCAGGATCTGAGCGCTGTCGGCGCCGATTGCCTGATGTTGCGCAAGTCGGTGTTCGATGCAGTGGGTGGCCTGGATGAGCAGAGCCTGCCGCGCATGCTGCATGAAGTGGATCTGGCGCTGCGCGTAGCCCGGCAGGGTTATCTGGTGGTGTGGACGCCCTATGCGGCGCTGGCGCTGGGCGCGCAGCCGGTAGATGCGGTCAACGATGAAGAGGGGGTCGCGCACAATCAGCAGGAAGAAACGTTCTTCAAACGCTGGCTGCCGGTCGTTGCCCGTGACCCTGCCTACAATCCCAATCTGTCTTTGCACAAACACACGGGCTCAAGCTTCACGCTCGAACCGGGCCTGCGCACCGGCTGGAGTCCTTTCAGCACTAGCACCCAGCCGAAGATTCTCGGGTTGCCGATCAATGCCTCGGCGATCGGTCACTATCGCGTCACGCAACCGCTGATCGAACTCGAAGCGGCAGGACGGGTACAAGGGCAGATTCGCTATAGTGTGAACCTGCCGCCGATCGTTGAAATCGAGCGTATGTCGCCTGATGTAATCGTTCTGCAAGGGCGTTACACGGAGGCGTCGGTCAACGAAATGCCGGTGCTGTGCAACTACTTCAATGCGCGGCGCATCTACGAGCTGGATGACTACGTCATTGATGTGCCACATCGCAATGCGCATATCCGCAACATGCCGGACAAGTATGAAATGGAGCGCATTGTTCGCCGGGCGATCGGCATGTGCGACCGCGTCGTGGTCTCGACTCAGCCGTTGGCCAACGCATTGTCGGACATGCATCACGACATCCGCGTCGTGCCGAACATGTTGGCCAGAGAATTCTGGTGCAACCTGCGCAGCCAGCGCCGGACCTCGAAAAAGCCGCGAGTCGGCTGGGGCGGCGGCACCAGTCACCATGGTGACCTGGCGGTGATCGCCGATGTCGTGCGCGAACTGGCGGATGAAGTCGACTGGGTATTTTTCGGCATGTGCCCGGATGACCTGCGTCCCTACATGCATGAATTCCACGGAGTGATTCCCCTCGATGCGTATCCGGCGAAACTGGCCAGCCTCAATCTCGATCTGGCGTTGGCGCCGCTGGAGTTTCATATCTTCAACGACTGCAAGAGCAACCTGCGTCTGCTGGAGTACGGTGCTTGCGGTTACCCGGTGATCTGCACCGACACCGAAGCGTATCGCGGCTATCTGCCGTGCACGCGGATCAAGACCAACTCCACGGATGAATGGTTGCAGGCAATCCGCATGCACCTGGCCGACCCGGATGCCAGCTACCGCATGGGTGACGAGTTGCGTGAGGTGGTGCTGCGCGACTACATCTTGCGCGGCGACAATCTGCGTTACTGGGAGAACGGCTGGCTGGCGGATTGAGCGATTCGCGCAGGCCTTCCTGAAAAACAGGCGACTTTGCAGTCGCCTGTTTTTTTTTTGCCTGTGAAACTCGTAATTGCATCAATCCTGATACATTTTTTTGCCGACGGCTTAAGCCGTGACGGGGGTGTGTCGATATCAACACAATCGTTGATCTCCAGTGATCGCTGCGATGTCGTTTATCGCCCGCGACGAGTACCTATTCACAACAAGGCAAGGAAGAAGTAATGGCAGTAATAAACGGGACAAACGGCGCGGATACGCTGATCGGTACGAGCGGGGATGATGAGATCAATGGCCTGGGTGGCAATGATCTGATTATGGGTGGGGCCGGTGCCGACAAGATCGACGGCGGTGCGGGTACCGACACGGTGGATTACTCGGCGTCTGCCGCAGGCATCAATATCGACATCCGTTACACCGTGCCAGGGCGTCCGGGCATTGGTGGCGACTCGGAAGGCGATACCCTGTTCAACATCGAGAAGGTCATCGGTACGGCCTTCAACGATACGTTCAGCATCGATACCATCGGGGCGACCT
Organism: Pseudomonas sp. NPDC087803; assembly: GCF_044742995.1. Taxonomy (NCBI): domain Bacteria; kingdom Pseudomonadati; phylum Pseudomonadota; class Gammaproteobacteria; order Pseudomonadales; family Pseudomonadaceae; genus Pseudomonas; species Pseudomonas sp. NPDC087803. Next base: position 44,308 of record NZ_JBIUVO010000030.1, on the reverse strand, counting down.
TTGAAGGTGGCGCGGGCGATGATGTGTACATCCTCAACACGGGCAATGCGACGGTCGTCGAGCAGGCGGGCGGCGGCAATGACGAAGTGCGGACCAACTATGGCGTGATAGGCCTGAACGCCAACGTCGAGCGCCTGACTTACACCGGCACCGGCGCGTTCACCGGTTACGGCAATGCCAGCGACAACATCATCACCGGCGGTATCGGCAACGACACCCTGTTCGGTGGCGACGGCGCCGACCAGTTCATCGGCGGTGCCGGTTTCGACATTGCGGGTTACACCGACAGCACCGTCGGCGTGACCGTCAACCTGAAAACCGGCGTCAACTCGGGGATTGCCAAGGGTGACACCTTCGTTGATATCGAAAGCATCCGTGGTTCGAACTACAACGACACCTTCATCGCCGATAGCCGCGCTATCGCTTTCGATGGCGGCACCGGCATCGACACGGTGGACTACTCGACTTCGGCGGCTGCGATCAACGTCGACATCCGCTACAACACTCCGGGTCGTGCCGGCATCGGTGGCGACTCCGAAGGCGATACCCTGTTCAACATCGAGAAGGTTATCGGCTCCGCCTTCAACGATACTTTCAGCATCGATACCATCACGGCGACCTTCGAGGGTGGCGCGGGCGATGATGTGTACATCCTCAACACGGGCAATGCGACGGTCATCGAGCAGGTGGGCGGCGGCAATGACGAAGTGCGGACCAACTTCGGTCAAATCGGCCTGAATGCCAACGTCGAGCGCCTGACCTACACCGGCACCGGTGCATTTATCGGCTACGGCAACGCCAGCGACAACATCATCACTGGCGGGATTGGCAACGACACCCTGTTCGGTGGTGACGGTGCCGACCAGTTCATTGGCGGTGCCGGTTTCGACATCGCGGGTTACACCGACAGCACCGTCGGCGTGACCGTCAACCTGAAGACCGGCGTGCACAGTGGTATTGCTACCGGTGACACCTTCACCGACATTGAAGGTCTTCGCGGTTCGAACTACAACGACACCTTCGTTGCCGATAGCCGCGCCATCGCTTTCGATGGCGGCACCGGCATCGACACGGTGGACTACTCGACTTCGACGGCTGCGATCAACGTCGACATCCGCTACAACACTCCAGGGCGTGCGGGCATCGGAGGCGACGCCGAAGGCGATACCCTGTTCAACATCGAGAAGGTTATCGGCTCCGCCTTCAACGATACTTTCAGCATCGATACCATCTCGGCGACCTTTGAAGGTGGTGCGGGCGATGATGTATACATCCTCAACACGGGCAATGCGACGGTCATCGAGCAGGCGGGCGGCGGCAATGACGAAGTGCGGACCAACTTCGGTCAAATCGGCCTGAATGCAAACGTCGAGCGCCTGACCTACACCGGCACCGGCGCATTTATCGGCTACGGCAACGCCAGCGACAACATCATCACTGGCGGCGCGGGCAATGACGTGTTGTTCGGTGGTGACGGTGCCGACCAGTTCATCGGCGGTGCCGGTTTCGACGTCGCAGGCTATACCGACAGCACCGTCGGCGTCACCGTGAACCTGAAAACCGGCGTCAACTCGGGAATTGCCAAGGGCGATACCTTTGTCGATATCGAAAGCATCCGTGGTTCTAATTTCAACGACACCTTCGTTGCCGATAGCCGCGCCATCGCCTTCGATGGCGGCACCGGCATCGACACGGTGGACTACTCGACTTCGACGGCTGCGATCAACGTCGATATCCGTTACAACACTCCAGGGCGTGCGGGCATCGGAGGCGACGCCGAAGGCGATACCCTGTTCAACATCGAGAAGGTTATCGGTTCCGCCTTCAACGATACTTTCAGCATCGATACCATCTCGGCGACCTTTGAAGGTGGTGCGGGCGATGATGTATACATCCTCAACACGGGCAATGCGACGGTCATCGAGCAGGCGGGCGGCGGCAATGATGAGGTGCGCACCAACTATGGCGTGATAAGCCTGAACGCCAACGTCGAGCGCCTGACCTACACCGGCACCGGCGCGTTCACCGGTTACGGCAACGCCAGCGACAACATCATCACTGGCGGTATCGGCAACGACACCCTGTTCGGTGGCGACGGTGCCGATCAGTTCATCGGCGGTGCTGGTTTCGACGTCGCGGGCTATACCGACAGCACCGTCGGCGTCACCGTTAACCTGAAGACCGGCGTCAACTCGGGGATTGCCAAGGGTGACACCTTCGTCGATATCGAAAGCATCCGTGGTTCGAACTTCAACGACACCTTCGTTGCCGATAGCCGGGCCATTGCTTTCGATGGCGGCACGGGCAACATGGATACGGTCGACTATTCGACCTCGGCTGCCGGCATCAACGTCGACATCCGTTACAACACTCCGGGCCGTGCCGGCATTGGCGGAGATTCGGAAGGCGATACCCTGATCAACATCGAGAAGGTCATCGGCTCCGCATTCAACGACACCTTCAGTATCGACACCCTGACGGCGACCTTCGAAGGTGGCGCGGGTGATGATGTTTATATCATCAACGGTGCTGGCGGCACGGTCATCGAACAGGTGGGCGGCGGCAATGACGAAGTGCGCACCAACTATGGTGTGCAAGGTCTCAATGCCAACGTCGAGCGCCTGACCTACACCGGCACCGGCGCGTTCACCGGTTACGGCAACGCCAGCGACAACATCATCACCGGCGGTATCGGCAACGACACCCTGTTCGGTGGCGACGGCGCCGACCAGTTTATCGGCGGTGCCGGTTTCGACATCGCGGGTTATACCGATAGCACCGTCGGCGTGACCGTCAACCTGAAAACCGGCGTCAACTCGGGCATTGCGAAGGGTGACACCTTCGTCGATATCGAAAGCATCCGTGGTTCGAACTTCAACGACACCTTCGTCGCCGACAGCCGGGCGATTGCCTTCGATGGCGGCACGGGCAACATGGATACGGTCGACTATTCGACCTCGGCTGCCGGCATCAACGTCGACATCCGTTACAACACTCCGGGCCGTGCCGGCATCGGAGGCGACGCCGAAGGCGATACCTTGATCAACATCGAGAAAGTCATCGGTACCGCATTCAACGATACCTTCAGCATTGACTTGCTAACGGCGACCTTCGAAGGTGGCGCGGGTGATGATGTTTACATCATCAACGGTGCTGGCGGCACGGTCATCGAACAGGTGGGCGGCGGCAATGACGAAGTGCGTACCAACTATGGTGTGCAAGGTCTCAATGCCAACGTCGAGCGCCTGACTTACACCGGCACCGGCGCGTTCACCGGTTACGGCAATGCCAGCGACAACATCATCACTGGCGGGATCGGCAACGACACCCTGTTCGGTGGCGACGGCGCCGATCAGTTCATCGGCGGTGCGGGTTTCGACATTGCGGGTTACACCGACAGCACCGTCGGCGTGACCGTCAACCTGAAAACCGGCGTGCACAGCGGTATTGCCACCGGCGACACTTTCACCGACATCGAAGGTATCCGTGGCTCGAACTTCAACGACATCTTTGTCGCTGATGGCCGGGCGATTGCCTTCGATGGCGGCACAGGTATCGACACGGTGGATTACTCGACCTCGGCTGCCGCGATCAACGTTGATATCCGTTACAACACGCCAGGTCGTGCCGGCATCGGAGGCGACGCCGAAGGCGATACCTTGATCAACATCGAGAAAGTCATCGGTACCGCATTCAACGATACCTTCAGCATTGACTTGCTAACGGCGACCTTCGAGGGCGGCGCGGGCGATGATGTGTACATCATCAATGGCGTAGGCGGTACGGTGGTCGAGCAGGCCGGTGGGGGTATCGATGAAGTGCGCACCAATTATGGCTTCCAGGCGCTGACGGCAAACGTGGAACGCCTGACCTATAACGGTACCGGTGCGTTCACCGGTTACGGCAATGCCATCGACAACATCATCACTGGCGGTATCGGCAATGACACGCTATTCGGTGGTGATGGTGCCGACCAGTTCTTCGGTGGTGCGGGTATCGACACGGTCGGCTACACCGACAGCACTGTCGGTGTGACCCTGAACTTCAAGACCGGAGTCAATTCCGGCATTGCTGCAGGTGACACCTACTCAAGCATTGAAAGATTCCTGGGCTCCAAGGCCGGCGATATCTTCATCGGTTCCAGTACGGCCATGGCCATGGATGGTTCCGATGGCGTCGATCTGGTCAGCTATGAGCAATCCGACAGCGCCGTGACCATTGACCTGAAAACCAATGCCAACGCGGGTGACGCGGCTGGCGACACGTTTGCCGGTTTCGAGATTTACCAGGGCAGCAACTTCGACGACACCTTGTCCGGATCGATCTACAGCGACATTTTTGTCGGTGGCGCAGGTGCCGACCGGATCGATGGGCGTGAAGGGTTTGACAGTGCGTGGTACGTCAACAGTGCTGCTGGCGTGAACATCAACCTGGCCACCAACGTAAACCAGGGTGGGGACGCGCAAGGCGATGTCCTGCTCAATATCGAGCGCGTGGTGGGAAGTCACTTCAACGACACGATCACAGCCAGCGCAGTCGGCAGCCTTCTGGAAGGCGGGTTGGGCAATGACGTGCTGTATGGCGGTGATGGCAGTGACACCCTGTATGGCGGACTGGTTTCCCCGATCGCACCGTTCAGCGTGGCCGGGATTGCCAGTGGGCCCCAAGCGGACTTGCTGTATGGCGGTAATGGTGACGACTACATCTACAGCGCGGCTGACGACGTTGGAACCGTAGCTTATGGCGAGGCTGGCAGAGACACGATTACGGTTGCCCATGGCAAGGCCGACGGTGGTGACGGTAACGACACCCTGACGGGCACGGGCGACAACTTCGTGTTGCTTGGTGGGGCGGGCAATGACTCGCTGAACCTTGGCCTCAAGGGCGCGTTCGCATGGCATATGCCGGCTGACGGCTATGCCAACGGCGGTGAAGGTGATGACACGTATATCGTCAACACTGGCCTGCTGGTGACTATCCGTGACGATGGTCATAGCACCAATGACACGCTGATCCTGAACAACATTCAGTCAGCCGCGTCGTTGCAACTGGCGCGAGTCGGTGATGACCTCTACCTCAACGATGGCTATTTCCCTGTAACCGACCCAACCAAGCAAGGTGTCAAACTGCAGGACTGGTTCGCGGGTGGCAACACCATCGAACACTTCAAAGCGGCCAACGGTGATGTTCTGCCACTCAATGGTGACGGGTTTGCCATGTTTGGTTGATACCGCACCACGATGCTTTCCATGCCGGATGTGATGGGGAGATCGGGTGACGAAAACAGGCGACCTTGTGTCGCCTGTTTTTGTTTCGTCTCAAGTGGATATCTCCCTTCTGGTATTACATGAAATGGCTGTGGTCATGAGCTCGAAGCAAGATTTAAACAAAATTAACCTCAGCGTTATTTGAAGGTATCTAGTTCAACAACAAGGCAAGGAAGAAGTTAATGGCAGTCATAAACGGGACAAACAGCGTGGATACGCTGACGGGCACCAGTGGCGATGACGAGATCAACGCTTTGGGTGGCAATGATGTGATCAAGGGCAGCGGCGGCGCGGATAAGATCGATGGTGGCAGCGGCATCGACACGGTGGACTACTCGTCCTCTACTCAAGCGATCAACGTGGATATTCGATCGGGGGTTGCTCAGGCAGGGCGCGGTGGCGATGCCGAAGGTGACACCTTGCTCAACATCGAAAAAGTCATCGGCTCAGCCTTCAATGACAGCTTTACCGTGACAACGGCCGTCGCCACTTTCGAAGGTGGCGCTGGCGACGATATCTACTA
>NZ_JBIUVO010000030.1:10081-38419 GCF_044742995.1 Pseudomonas sp. NPDC087803 | reverse complement strand
GGATGGCGGCAACGATGAAATGCGCGTGTCAGTGGTCACTGCAAGCCAGACGTTCATGGCGGACAATATCGAACGCCTGACCTTTCTCGGCAACAACGCTTACACCGGTTGGGGCAACGCCAGCGACAACATCATCACCGGCGGCTCGGGCAATGACACGCTGTACGGTGGCGCAGGCGCCGACCAGTTCATCGGCGGTGCGGGTTACGACACGGCTGGTTACACGGACAGCAAGGTTGCGGTAAGCATCAACCTGAAAACCGGTGTGCACTCCGGAATCGCGACAGGTGACACGTTCACCGATATCGAGGCGATCAAGGGCTCAAACCTCAACGACATCTTTGTCGGTGACGGCAAAGGCATCGACTTTGATGGCGGAACGGGATTTGACACAGTCGACTACTCGACCTCCTCGGCGGCAGTGAATGTCGATATTCGCGGGGGAGGCGCGACCGGTGTGGCCGGGACTGGCGGCGATGCCGAAGGCACAACCCTGACCGGGATCGAAAAAGTCATCGGCTCAGCCTTCAATGACAGCTTTACCGTGACAACGGCCGTCGCCACTTTCGAAGGTGGCGCTGGCGACGATATCTACTACATTAACGCCAATGTCGCTTCAGCCATCATCGAACAGGCGGATGGCGGCAACGATGAAATGCGCGTGTCAGTGGTCACTGCAAGCCAGACGTTCATGGCGGACAATATCGAACGCCTGACCTTTCTCGGCAACAACGCTTACACCGGTTGGGGCAACGCCAGCGACAACATCATCACCGGCGGCTCGGGCAATGACACGCTGTACGGTGGCGCAGGCGCCGACCAGTTCATCGGCGGTGCGGGTTATGACACTGTCGGGTATGCCGACAGCGCCGTGGCGATGATTATCAACCTGAAAACCAATGTCTATTCCGGTATCGGTGCCGGCGACACCTTCACAGGCATTGAGGTGATCAAAGGATCGAACTTCAACGATATAATCTACGGCGGTGCAGCTGCCATGGGGGTAGACGGTGGTGTCGGGCAAGATCTGATCAGTTACGAGTTTTCGGAGGCAGCGATCACAATCGACCTGACCAGCAATGCCAACACAGGAGATGCTGCGGGAGACACGTTCGTCAATATTGAGCTCATCCAGGGTAGCAACTTCGATGACACCTTTGCCGGTTCACGAGGCACCGATATTTTCATCGGTGGCTTGGGTGCGGATGTGATTGACGGTCGCGACGGCCAAGACACGGCCATGTATATCACCAGCACTCGCGCCGTAGACATTAACCTGTTGACCAACGTCAACCAGGGTGGCGATGCGCAAGGCGATGTATTGCACAATATCGAGCGTGTCGTAGGCAGTCACTTCGATGACAACCTGACCGGCAACGCCGGTGTCAATTACCTGGAAGGCGGTTTGGGCAACGACCTTATCTATGGTGGAGACGGCAACGATGCTTTGTATGGCGGGCTGGTTTCGTCGATCGGGCCGTTCAGTCTGGTTGGGCAAACCAATGGACCACAGGCCGACACACTTTATGGCGGTAATGGCAATGACACGATCGTCACTGCTGCCAACGATGTCGGCAGTCGAGCCTATGGCGAGGTCGGTGACGATGTCATCACTGTGACTCATGGCATGGCTGACGGTGGGGAGGGCAAGGATCTGTTGACCGGTACTGGCCTGGACTTCTCTTTGTCTGGTGGCGCTGGAGATGATCAGTTGGTGCTGAAGTCCATTGGTTTCGCCAACGGCGGCGAAGGAGATGATAGCTACATCATCGATACTTCAGCGCTTGTAACCATCCAGGATGACGGCGCGAGCCGCCAGGACAAACTGGTGCTGTCGTATATCGGCAGCTCAGAGCTGTTGGCCGATCGTGTCGGTGATGATCTGTATCTGCATCGATCGAGTTTTGCACCAGGTACAACGCCGCAGGAAGGTGTGCAGCTCAAGGGCTGGTTCGCCGGCTTCGATACCATTGAGCAAATTCAGACGGCGAACGGGCAAATTATCAATTTGCCAGCCAATAGCGACGGGTTTGCCATGTTTGGTTGATTTCTGAATCGAACACTGTCGATCCTCCAGCGGGGCTGAAGGTGTAGATATAGAGGGTGGACCTGATATTTATCATTCGGGTCTGCCCTTTTTTTACCTTGCAGACCCTTCGACAGGGGACTCGCCGAGCTGGCGCGTTTCCTGCAAGTCCCCCTCAAATCGCCATAAAACGAGCGCTTGCGGTCATCGCCGCGGCGCCGCCAGCGGTAAAAGGTTTAGCCATAAGGCGCGCACCGCTCAAGAAAGCTCTGCGCAGCCCGGTGAAGAACAAGAGGGGAGACGATGAAGGCAGTAATTTTGGCGGGTGGCCTCGGCACGCGCATCAGTGAAGAGTCGCACCTCAAGCCCAAGCCGATGATCGAGATCGGCGGCAAGCCAATTCTCTGGCACATCATGAAGCAGTATTCCGCTCACGGAATCCACGACTTCGTGATCTGCCTGGGCTACAAGGGCTATGCGATCAAGGACTTCTTCGCCAACTACTTCCTGCACACCTCCGACGTCACGTTCAACATGCGCGAGAACCGCATGGACGTGCATCAGAATTACAGCGAGCCATGGAGTGTCACCCTCATCGACACCGGCGAGGAAACCATGACCGGTGGCCGTCTGCTGCGTGCCGGCCGTTATCTGAAGAATGAAGAGGCGTTCTGCTTCACTTACGGCGACGGCGTTTCCGATTTGAATATTCGCCAGTTGGTCGACTACCACAAGGCCCATGGCCGCCTGGCGACCGTGACGGCGGTGCAACCACCGGGTCGTTACGGCGCCCTGGAGCGCCAGGGTGATCAGGTCCTCGGTTTCACTGAAAAACCACGCGGTGACGGCGGCTGGATCAATGGCGGGTTTTTTGTCCTGTCGCCGAAAGTGTTGCCGTATATCGCGGGTGATGAAACCACTTGGGAGGCTGAGCCATTGGCACGGCTGGCCCAGGATGAACAGCTCAAGGCGTTCGAGCACGATGGCTTCTGGCAACCCATGGACACCCTGCGCGACAAGAACCACCTCGAAGCGCTGTGGCAGAGCGGGGAGGCCCCATGGAAGCAATGGGCCTGAGTGCGGATTTCTGGCGCGGCAAGCGCGTCCTGGTCACCGGCCACACCGGTTTCAAGGGCAGTTGGCTGACCCTGTGGCTGCAAAGCCTCGGCGCGCAAGTCAGCGGTTTTTCGCTGGATCCTTCGACCGAACCGAGCCTGTATGAACTGGCACGGGTTCACGAAGGGATCAACGATCAGCGCGGTGATCTGCGCGATCTCGGCGCGTTGCTGGAGATCATCGCCGACACCGAACCGGAGATCGTCCTGCACCTGGCCGCTCAGCCGCTGGTGCGTGAAGGCTATCGCGATCCGCTGGGGACTTACTCCAGCAACGTCATGGGCACGCTGAACCTGCTCGAAGCGATTCGTCAGGTCGGTTGCGTGCGCGCCTGCGTGCTGGTGACCACCGACAAGGTTTACGCCAACAAGGAATGGCTGTGGCCGTACCGCGAAGACGAAGCGCTCGGCGGGCACGATCCTTACAGCAGCAGCAAGGCCTGCTGTGAACTGTTGGCACAGTCATACGCGGCGTCGTTCTTCCCGGCTGACAAGTACGCCGAGCACGGTCTGGCCCTGGCCACCGCGCGTGCCGGCAACGTCCTGGGCGGCGGTGACTTCGCCCCGGAGCGCCTGATTCCCGACGTGCTCAAAGCCTGGACTGCCGACGAGCCGGTGACCCTGCGTTACCCGCAAGCGGTGCGCCCGTGGCAGCACGCGCTGGAACCGCTGGCCGGTTACCTGCAATTGGCCGCCGGCCTCTACGAACAAGGCCCGGAGTACGCCGGGGCGTGGAACTTCGGACCCGGCGAGGCGGACATGTGCAGCGTCGGCGAAGTGGTCGAACTGCTCGCCAGTCGCTGGCCACAGGCACGCGGTCTGCGCATCGAAAAAAGCGAACTGCACGAGGCTGGCCTGTTGCGTCTGGACAGCAGTCGCGCTCGTCAGGTGTTGGGCTGGCAGCCACGCTGGACCTTGCAGCAATGCCTGACCCAGACCCTCGACTGGCACCTGGCGTGGCAGAACGGCGATGACATGCGCGCCGTGACCCTCGGCCAACTGAACCTGTACCGAGGCGCGCTGTGAGCGAGTTTTCCTTGAAAGCGTTGCCGCTGGCCGGGTTGTTCAGCGTCCAGCACAAGCGTTTCGAAGATCAGCGCGGGCACTTCGCCCGGTTGTTCTGCGAAGGCAGCCTGAGCGCGTTCGGCAGCGAATTTTACATCCGCCAGATCAACCATTCCTGCACCCGTGAAAAGGGCAGTGTGCGCGGTCTGCATTACCAGAATGCCAATGCACCGGAAGCCAAACTGATCACCTGTCTGCGCGGTGAAGTGTGGGATGTGGCGGTGGATCTGCGTCCTGATTCCGAAACTTTTCTGCACTGGCACGCCGAGCATCTGCAGGCCGGTGACGGTCGCAGCCTGTTGATTCCGGCCGGCTTCGCCCACGGCTTCCAGACCCTGACCGACGATGCGGAACTGCTTTACCTGCACAGCGCCGATTACGCGCCGGAGCATGAGAGCGGGCTGTCGGTGAACGATCCACGGCTGGCGATTGCCTGGCCGTTGCCTGTCAATAATTTGTCAGCGCGTGATTCCAGCCATCCCGCGCTCGATCAACACTTTGCTGGAGTGCGTCTATGAACTGCCGTGGGTGCGCCGCACCGCTGAGCCTGCCGCTGATCGACCTCGGCACCTCGCCGCCGTCCAATGCCTACGTGCACGCCGAGCGCCTGGAGCAGGCCGAGCAATGGGTGCCGCTGAAGGTCGCCGTGTGCCAGCAATGCTGGCTGGTGCAGACCGAGGATTACACCCGCGCCGACAGCCTGTTCGACGCCGAGTACGCCTACTTCAGTTCGTTCTCCAGCACCTGGCTGGCCCATGCCGAGCGCTATGTTGCCGAGATGGTCGAGCGCTTTGCTCTGGACGCCGACAGCCGTGTGGTCGAAATTGCCGCCAATGACGGTTATCTGCTGCAGTACGTCGCTGCTCGCGGCATTCCGTGTCTGGGTGTCGAGCCTACCCGCAGCACCGCGCAAGCGGCGCGGGAAAAGGGTCTGCAGATTCGTGAAGTGTTCTTCGGTCGCGACAGCGCAGCACAGCTGAAAAGCGAAGGCTGGGGCGCCGACCTGATGGCCGCCAACAACGTGCTCGCGCATGTGCCGGACATCAATGATTTCCTTGGTGGTTTCGCCACGCTGCTCAAGCCGACCGGTGTCGCTACCTTCGAATTTCCGCAACTGCTGACGCTGATGGCCGGTGCGCAGTTCGACACGCTGTACCACGAGCACTATTCCTATCTGTCGCTGACCGCCGTGCAGACCCTGTGCGAGCGCAATGGTCTGGAAGTGTTTGATGTCAGTCAATTGAGCACCCATGGCGGTTCGCTGCGGGTGTTCGTGCAGCGCCGGGACGGTGAGCGTCGGGCGGTGCAGCCGGCGGTGCAGCAACAGCTGCAGGCCGAGCTCGCTACCGGGGTGAAAACCCCTGAGTACTACGCGACCCTCGCGCCGGCTGCCGAACGCATCAAGCATGAACTGCTGCGCTTCCTGTTGCAGGCCAAGGCCGACGGCAAACGTGTGGTCGGTTACGGCGCGGCGGCCAAGGGCAACACCTTGCTCAACTACGCCGGGGTCAAACCCGACCTGCTGGCCTGGGTGGCCGATGCCAACCCGCACAAGCAGGGCAAGTTTCTGCCGGGCAGTCGGATCCCGATTGTCGCGCCGGCGCAGATCGATAGCGAAAAACCGGACTACGTGCTGGTACTGCCGTGGAACCTGCTGCACGAAGTCAGTCAGCAACTGGCGCAGGTGCGCCAGTGGGACGGGCGCTTCGTGATCGCCGTACCTGAGATGAAAGTCCTGTGAAAGCCCTGGTCACCGGGGCCACGGGCTTCGTCGGCCGGCATCTGGTCGCGGCGTTGCTCGCGCGTGGCTGCGACGTTCGCGCGGTGGCGCGCAATTCAGATACGGCTGCGACCATGCCGTGGATCAACGACGTCGAATTCGTCGCGGTGGATATTCATGCGGCTGATCTGGACATTGCGGCGCTCACCGACGGTATCGATGTCCTCGCGCACCTGGCCTGGCCGGGGTTGCCGAACTATCGGGCGCTGTTCCATTTCGAGCACAACCTGATGGCCGACTACCGCTTTATCAAAGGCGCGGTCGAGGCGGGTGTGAGGCAAGTGCTGGTGACGGGCACCTGTTTTGAATACGGCATGCAAAGCGGCCCGCTCAGCGAAAATGTCGAGCCGCAGCCGGGCAATCCTTACGGTCTGGCGAAACACACACTGCACCTGTTTTTGCAAAATCTGCAGCAGGAAAAACCGTTCACCTTGCAGTGGGCGCGTCTGTTCTATTTGCATGGCGAAGGGCAGAACCCCAACAGTCTGCTGGCAGCGCTGGACCGGGCGATCGATGCCGGGGAGGCGTCGTTCAACATGTCTGGCGGCGAGCAGCTGCGGGACTTTTTGCCGATCCAGACTGCTGCCGGTTACCTCGCGGCGATCCTGCACCAACGTGATTTCAATGGCGTGATCAATTGCGCCAGCGGCCAGGCGATTTCGGTAAGAACCCTGGTCGAGCAACGCCTGCGTGAACGCGGTGCTTCGATCGATTTGAATCTGGGGCATTACCCCTATCCGACACACGAACCCATGGCGTTCTGGGCGGTGGTCGACCGTTTGCAACAGTTGCTTGAGGCGCAGCGAACCCAATGATGCGCTTCGACGCGAATGCCTTTTGGCAGCGCGACTATCCAATGACTTTTCAGTGAGACCGGACAATGAGCGATAACGTAATCAAAGCTTTCGAGGCGGAGTGCCACGCCGAAGTCAATGCCCAGGGCCAGGACAAGGACCTGAAGGCGCTGGCCCAGGAGTTCTACAACCAGTCGGCCCGACACAAGTACACCTATCACTTCTCGTGGATGGGCCGTCCGATCATTCAATTGCCACAAGACATGATGGCGATGCAGGAACTGATCTGGCGCATCAAGCCTGACCTGGTGATCGAGTGTGGCATTGCCCATGGCGGCTCGATCATTTACTACGCCTCGTTGCTGGAGTTGCAGGGCCATGGCGAAGTGCTGGGTATTGATCGCGACATTCGAGCGCACAACCGCGAAGCCATCGAAAGCCACCCGATGATCAAGCGCATCAGCATGATCGAAGGTTCCAGCCTGGATCCGGCCGTGGTCGAGCAAGTGCGTCAGGCTGCCGCCGGCAAGAAAGTGATCGTGGTGCTCGATTCCAACCATACCCACGAACACGTCCTCGAAGAGCTGCGTTTCTATGCGCCACTGGTTTCGCTGGACAGCTATTGCGTGGTCATGGACACCGTGGTTGAAGACATGCCGGCCGATGCCTTCCCGGATCGTCCATGGGGGCCGGGCGACAACCCGAAAACAGCGGTCTGGGCCTACCTCAAGGAGAACGCTGATTTCGAGATCGACCAGCACATGCAGGACAAGCTGCTGATCACCGTTGCTGCGGATGGCTATCTGCGTCGGGTTCGTTAATCGGTTCCATCATCAAGCGTTTTTCGGGCGGTTTCGCCGATTGTGGGAGAAGTTATGCAAGGCAAGTACGGTTCTGAAAACAGGCTGCCATTGAGCGAGTTGCTGACGGTGGTTCTGATCACCCACAACCGCCCGGCTTTTTTGCGTCGAGCGCTGCAGTACTACAGCAGCCTGCCTTGCAAGGTGCTGGTGCTGGACTCTTCTCCCGAGCGCCCGGAAGGTGACTTTTCCTCGGTCGATTATCAGCACCTGCCGCAATTCGCCTATTGGGGCATGCAGGCCAAACTGACCTACGGCGTCGAGCAACTGACCACGCCGTATATGGTGTTCGCGGCAGATGACGATTTCATCCTGCATGAGTCGTTGGCCGAGTCGGTGAGCTTTCTTGAAGCCAACCGCGACTACGGTTTGTGCCACGGCTATTGCCTGATGTACCTGGCGCTGGCCGGGAGCGTCAGCTACTACCGCCGCGACAAGAAAATCTGCGAAGACTACGCCTCGGAGCGTGCCGAGGATCGCGTCCTCGATTTCATGCATCAGTACGTACCGCCGTTCTATGGCGTGTGCCGAACCTCGATCATCCAGGACTGGTATGCGGCATTGCCGGCGGGCACCAGTTTCGAATGGCAGGAGATTGGTCACAGCTACTACTTGCTGGCGAACGCCAAGGCGCGGGTGCTGCCAATCCCGTATGTCGTGCGTGAAATCAACGTCGGTTTCTCCGACCACAACACCGAGGTGTATCACGCGCTGTCGTACACCGATGCCAAGTCGGTGGCCGAGCGTGAAGCCTTCGCCGAATTCCTCGCCTCGCTGCCGACGGGCATCACCGACCTCGACCAGGCGCAGCGCAAGGCGTTCGCCCTGGAAAGCTTCGCGGCAATGACCGATAGCCTGGTGACCGGTCGCGCACTGACGGCCGAGCTGATTTTCCAGTCCATCTGGAACAACGTATCCAAAACGCCAGAGCGCCGATTCGGGCCACTGCAGTACGTCGAGATGCCGTTCTACAACCAGCGCTTTTTTGACTTGCTGGCCGAGTTCGAATTTCTCTTGCATGCGATGCCGGCCGGCCGTGTGCAACTGGAACAGCTCGAGGGTGTCTGGACCCGGCAGGAATACCTGCTCCAGGCACGCAATAACGATTCCCCGGAAAGTGTGCTCGATCGCTTGTGGCAGGCCCACGACAGCAACGCGTTCAATCGCCGAGTGGTCAAGCGTCTGGTCAAGCAATTGCAGGCATCCGGTGATGACGAACAGGCGCAGGAATTGGCTGCGTGGGATGGGCGTCTTGAAGCGGTATCCAAGGCTGATCATTACCCGGCCTTCAGCAAAATGCGCTCGGGTCGTTTGCTCGAATGGCTGGCGTGCCGTACGCCGGACGCCGAGCAGCGGGCGATGATTGCCGCTTACCTGGCGGCGAACAACGGCGGGCCACAGTTCGGCATTTTTCTGCTGGACCTGGACAACAACGTCGACAAGTTGCAGGTGACCCTCGACAGCCTGGTTGAAGGCCACAGTAAATCCTTCAAGATCGTGGTCTTCACCACGGGCGAGCCGCAGGCGGCGACTACGGCGCAGAACACCTTGCACTTTGTTCGCGTTACCTCGGGCAATTTCATCGACAAACTCAACCAGAGTGCGGCCCAGTCGCCATGCGACTGGCTGCTGTTGGCACACGTGGGCGATGAGTTCACCACGGGTGGCCTGCTGCGTGCCGGCCTGGAATTGATGTCGGCTACTGGCCTTCGCGCGGTCGCCACCGATGAAATCCAGCGCAATGATGAGGGCGCGCTGATCGACGTATTCCGCCCCGGCTTCAATCTCGACTTGCTGCAGAGCAACCCGTCGTTGATGGCGCGCCATTGGCTGATCCGTCGCGAGGTTTTCCTTGAGGTGGGCGGATATCAGGCCGATTTCAGCAAGGCGTTGGAGTTCGACCTGCTGTTGCGTCTGATTGAGCAGGGCGGCCTCGACGGTCTGGCGCATCTTGACGAGCCGCTGTTGATCACCCAGGTCCCGGCGCAGGAGGAAGTGGCCCATGAGCGTCTGGCATTGCTGCGCCATTTGGCCAATCGCGGCTACAAGGCCAAGGTCACGTCGTCGCTGCCGGGGACCTGGCAAGTCGATTATCGCCATACCGAACAGCCGATGGTGTCGATCATTGTACCGGCCATCGACGATCTGCCGGCGCTGCGTCGCTGCGTGGAAGGCGTGTTGCTCAGAACCCGTTACAGCCGTTATGAAGTGCTGATTGCGGCCAATCCGAATCAGTCGGCCGAGGTCAATGACTGGCTGGGCGCGCTGCGTAACCCTAAAGTCAATGTGCTGCGTGCGGATCAGCCGCTCGGCGAGACGGCGTTGTACAACGCCGCCAGCGAGCAGGCGCAGGGGGAGTACCTGGTACTGCTGGCCACTGACAGTGAAATCGTCAATCCGAACTGGATCGATTCGTTGCTCAACCATGCCCAGCGGCCGGAGGTCGGTATCGTCGGTGCCAAACTGGTCGACCGCGACGGCAAGGTTTCTCAGGCCGGTTTGATTCTCGGTCTGAACGGCGGCGTGGGCTCGGCCTTTATCGGCGAAAAACATGCGGCTGCGGGTTACATGCAACGTCTGGCGGTCGAGCAGAATTACTCGGCGGTGTCGAAGGTTTGTCTGATGGTGCGCAAAGAACTGTTCGACGCGTTGGGCGGTCTGGACGAAATCGATTTCGCCAGCGGTTTCAGCGATGTCGACCTGTGCCTCAAGGCCGGACAGGCGGGCTACCTCACCGTCTGGACGCCGTCGGTGCAGGTGCTGCATACCGGCGAGCTGCCGCAAGCACCCGAGGCGCTGCAGGCTTTGCGGGAGAAATGGAGCGGCGCCTTTGCACAGGATCCGGCCTACAACGCCAACCTGGCCCTCACCGGCAAAGGTTTTACGCTGGCTGAAAATGCTTCGATCGACTGGTCGCAGTTACTCGCTTGAGTCCGTCGGACAAGGAACAGGAATCAGCACATGTTCAACGGTAAATCGATCTTCATCTCCGGCGGCACCGGCTCGTTCGGGCGCAAGTTCATCGCCCGTCTGCTAGAGCAATACCAGCCCAAGCGGGTGGTGGTGTTCTCCCGCGATGAACTCAAGCAGTACGAAATGCAGCAGACGTTCAACGCGCCGTGCATGCGTTACTTCCTCGGTGACGTGCGCGACGCCGACCGTCTGCGTCAGGCCATGCGTGGCATCGACTACGTGGTGCACGCGGCGGCGCTCAAGCAGGTGCCGGCGGCGGAGTACAACCCGACCGAGTGCATCCGCACCAACGTCAATGGCGCGGAGAACATCATCGCCGCTGCCATCGACAACGGTGTGAAGAAAGTCGTGGCGCTGTCCACCGACAAGGCGGCCAGCCCGATCAACCTGTACGGCGCAACCAAGTTGCTGTCGGACAAACTGTTCGTTGCCGCCAACAACATTGCCGGCGAACAACAAACGCGTTTTGCCGTGGTGCGCTACGGCAACGTGGCGGGCTCGCGGGGCTCGGTGGTGCCGTTCTTCAGCAAGCTGATTGCCGACGGTGCTACGGAGCTGCCGATCACCGACGAGCGCATGACGCGCTTCTGGATCACCCTCGATCACGGCGTGCAATTTGTTCTCGACAGCTTTGCGCGGATGCACGGCGGCGAAGTGTTCGTGCCGAAGATCCCGTCGATTCGAATCGTCGATCTGGCGCGGGGCATGGCCGAGCATCTGCCGCACAAGAACGTCGGCATTCGTCCGGGGGAAAAACTGCATGAACTGATGGTGCCGCTGGACGATGCGCGGATGACCCTCGAGTTTGAAGATCACTACACGATTCAGCCGTCGATCCGCTTTACCAGCGTCGATGTCGATTTCTCCGTGGACAAACTCGGCGAACATGGCCGGCCAGTGAGTGAAGATTTCGAATACCGCTCCGACACCAATCCGCACTACCTCTCGGTCGGGCAGATCGCCGAGCTGCACGCGAAGTTGTCGGCATGATTCCCTACGGTCGGCAGAGCGTTGATCAGGCGGACATCGATGCGGTGGTCGAGGTGCTGCAATCGGACTGGCTGACTCAGGGCCCGACCATCGAGCGCTTCGAGCAGGCGATGGCCGAACGGTGTCAGGCCGACTTCGCGGTGGCGGTGTGCAACGCCACCGCGGCGCTGCACATTGCCTGTCTCGCAGCCGGCCTTGGCCCGGGCGATCGCTTGTGGACCACGCCGAACACTTTCCTCGCTTCGGCCAACTGCGGGCGCTATTGCGGCGCCGACGTGGATTTCGTCGACATCGATCCGCTGACCTGGAACCTCGATGCCTTCGCCCTCGCGGCGAAACTCGATCAGGCCGAGCAGAACGGCACGCTGCCCAAAGTGCTGGTGGCGGTAGCGTTCTCCGGGCAGAGCTGCGACCTGCGCAAGATTGCCGAATTGGCCGAGCGCTACAACTTCACCGTGATCGAAGATGCCTCGCACGCGGTGGGCGCGACCTATGCCGGGCGTCCGGTGGGGTGCGGAGAATTTGTGGCGATGACCGTGTTCAGTTTCCACCCGGTGAAGGTCATCACCAGCGGCGAGGGCGGCATGGTCTTGACCAATCGCCCGCAACTGGCCGAGCGTCTGCAACGCCTGCGCAGCCATGGCATGACCCGCGATCCGCAGCAGATGAGCGAGCCCAGCCACGGCCCTTGGTATTACCAGCAGATCGAGCTGGGCTTCAATTACCGGATCACTGATTTGCAGGCGGCGCTGGGCCTGTCGCAACTGGCCAAGCTGGACGGCTTCATCGCCCGTCGCCGTGAACTGGCGGCGCGCTACGACCGTTTACTGGCCTACCTGCCGCTGGCCTTGCCCAGCGCGCAGCCGGAGGCAGAATCTGCCTGGCATCTGTACGTGGTGCGCTTGCAAACCGAGCGCATCGGCCTGACCCACCGTCAGGTGTTCGAAGGCTTGCGTGCCGCCGGTATCGGCGTGAACCTGCACTATATTCCGGTGCATTTGCAGCCGTATTATCGCGACCTGGGTTTCGCCGAGGGCGACTTCCCCGAGGCCGAGCGTTATTACGCCGAGGCGATCAGCCTGCCGCTGTTTCCGTTGCTCAGCGATGAGCAACAGGATCATGTGGTCGAGCAATTGCGCCGGCTGACCGAATAAATCCCGCTGCGGCGGCGAATGAGACTGTGCAATGCGTGATCTGAGTGAGCAGGAAAAATTCTGGCAGGGCGATTTCGGCAACCAGTACCTCGATCGCAACGTCGGTCAGCCGCTGGTGGCGGCCAATCTGGCGTTGTTCGCCAAGGCGCTGACCCGCACCGGCCGGATCGAAAGTCTGCTGGAGCTGGGCACCAATGCCGGCAACAACCTGCAGGCTTTGCATCAACTGCTGCCGCAAAGTGAATTGTTCGGCGTCGAGATCAATCAAAGCGCCTGTGCTCAGGCGCGGGCACTGGGCATCGCGCAGATCTGGCACGGCTCGCTGTTCGACTTTCCCCGCGAGCGCCGTTACGACCTGACCCTGAGCAAAGGCGTGCTGATCCATTTGGCGCCGGAGCTGCTGCCGACTGCCTATGCGCAGCTGTATGAGTTGAGCCAGCGCTACATCCTGATCGCCGAATACTACAACCCGGCGCCGGTGGAAGTGTCCTATCGCGGCAACAGCGGCAAGCTGTTCAAGCGCGATTTCGCCGGGGAAATGCTTGATCGTTATGCCGATCTGCAATTGATCGATTACGGCTTTGGTTATCACCGTGACCCGCAATTTCCGGTGGATGACATCACCTGGTTCCTGCTGGAAAAACGTCCTTGAACAGTGTCGCAATCATCCCGGCCCGTGGTGGCAGCAAGCGCATCCCGCGCAAGAATCTGTTGCCGTTCGACGGTGTGCCGATGATCGTTCGCTCGATCCGTACGGCGCAGGATTGCGGTCTGTTCGACCAGATCGTGGTCAGTACCGATGACGCCGAAATTGCTGAACTGGCGCTGGCCCATGGTGCGCACGTGCCGTTCCTGCGTCCGGCTGAACTGGCGGATGATTTCACCGGCACCGCTGCGGTGATCGTGCATGCCTTGCAGCAACTGCCTGCGTTCGATTTCGCCTGCTGCGTGTACGCCACGGCGCCGTTGTTGCAGGCGCGTTTTCTGCGTCAGGGGTTGGAGTTGCTGCAGCAGCATCCGCAGAAGTCGTTTGCGTTTTCTGTGTGCAGCTTTGGTTTCCCCGTGCAGCGGGCGCTGACGGTGGACGGGCAGGGCGCATTGACCGCGTTGTACCCGGAATTTCGCAACACTCGCTCGCAGGATCTGCCTGAAGCTTTTCAGGACGCCGGCCAGTTTTACTGGGGCCGCAGCGAAGCGTGGTTGCGCGGCGAGGTGCTGTATTCAACCGCCAGCCTGCCGGTAATTCTGCCACGGCATCTGGTGCAGGACATCGACACGCTGGAAGACTGGAAGCGCGCTGAATACCTCTACGCCGCGCTCAAGGCCGGCGGAGAACTGCAATGAGAGTGCTGATCCGCGCCGACGCCTCGCCGACCATCGGCAGTGGCCACATTGCCCGCTGCCTGACCTTGGCGCGGGTGCTGCGCAAGCAGGGCAGTCATGTTGCCTTTGCCTGTCGGCGGTTGCCGGGACATCGGCTTGATGCCTTGGCTGCCGAAGGTTTCGAGACCTTCGCCTTGCCGGACGTCTATCCCAACGAAGACCCGCAGCAGGCCATCGAATCGATGCTGCCGTGGCAGGCTGACATCCACGCGCTGGACGCTTTGCTGGCAGGTCACGCCGCATTCGACTGGATCATCGCCGACCATTACGGCCTCGATCATCAGTGGCAAACCGCAGCGCGCCGTTGGGCACCTCGGATCGCGGCGGTGGACGATCTCGCCACCCGGCATTACAGCGTCGATCTGCTGCTCAATCAGAACTTGTCTGGCCTCAGCGAGAACTACGCGCCGCTGCTGCCCGAAGGCTGCCGCACCTTGCTCGGCCCGCGCTACGCCATGCTGCGCGAAGAATTCGTCTGCCCGGCCATCGAGATCAAGCCGAGGGCCCGCCGGGTGCTAGTGAATTTCGGTGGCTTCGACGCGGCGATGCAGACCCATCACGCGATGCTGGCCCTGAAGGATTTCACCGAACTGGAAGTGGATTTCGTCGCCGGTGCAGACAATCCGGCGTGGGCGCAAATGCAGGCGCTGGCCGCAACCCGGCCGCACTGGCGCCTGCACAGTTTCGTCAGCGATTTCCAGCAACGCATGACCGCGGCCGATCTGTTTATCGGCGCCGGTGGCGGTACCAGTTGGGAGCGTGCAGCGCTGGGCCTGCCGACGATCTGCATCGCGGTCTCGAACAATCAGCAGGCCAACGGCGAAGTCATGGCGGCGGCGGGGGCGCATGTGTTCATGGGCGCCCGCGAGCAGGTCAGCGTCGAACAACTGCGCGATGCCGTCGGTTTTGTCGTCGACAATTTCTATCTGCGCCAAAGCCTGGCCGAGCGCTCGCGACAGTTGGTGGATGGGCGCGGTGCGTTGCGCGTGGCGGCAGCGTTGGCCGGCGCGGTGCTCAACCTGCGGGTGGCGACGCTGGACGATGCGCGGTTGCTGTTCGAGGGGCGCAATGCCGAGGCCGTAAGGCGCTGGTCGCTGGACAGCGGCGTGATCGAATGGCCGCAGCACCTGGACTGGCTGAATGCGAGCCTGCGCAACCCGCAGCGTCTGCTATTGATCGCCGAGGCCGATGATGGCCCGGTCGGCGTGTTGCGCTATGACTTGCGCGGCTATGAGGCCGAAGTGTCGTTGTATCTGCTGGAGGGGCGTTTCGGTCTCGGCTGGGGCAGGGCGCTGCTGGCACGAGGCGAGGCGTTTGTCCGCGCGCACTGGCCGCAGCTGACCGCGATTAGCGCTCAGGTCCTGCCGGATAACCGACCCTCTTTGAACGTATTTCATGACGCCGGTTTCACCCAGAGTGCCTGCGCGTTCACCCAGGTTTTGAAGGATCACTGTGATGAGTAGTTTCAAGATTGGCGAGCGTCTGATCGGTGCCGATGCGCCGCCGTTCATCATCGCCGAGATGAGCGGCAACCATAACCAGTCACTGGAGGTGGCGCTGCAGATTGTCGAGGCCGCTGCCAAGGCGGGTGCGCATGCCTTGAAGCTGCAGACGTACACCGCGCAGACCATGACCCTGGATCTGGCCGAGGGTGAGTTCTTCATCAAGGACCCGAACAGCCTGTGGGCCGGCACCTCGCTCTACGAGCTATACGAGAAAGCTCATACCCCATGGGAGTGGCACGCACCGATTTTTGCCCGGGCCAAAGAGCTGGGGATGCTCGCGTTCTCGACGCCGTTCGATGACACGGCGGTGGACTTTCTCGAAAGCCTTGATGTGCCGGCCTACAAGATCGCCAGCTTCGAAAACACTGACCTGCCGTTGATCCGCCGCGTGGCCGCGACCGGCAAACCGCTGATCATCTCCACCGGCATGGCCAGCATCGCCGAGCTCGACGAAACCGTGCGCGCCGCCCGCGAGGCGGGGTGCAAGGATCTGGTGCTGCTCAAATGCACCAGCACTTACCCGGCAACCCCGCTCAACAGCAATGTGCGTACGATTCCGCACCTGCGGGAACTGTTCGGTTGCGAGGTGGGGCTGTCCGATCACTCCATGGGTGTTGGCGTGTCCGTGGCCGCTGTGGCGCTCGGGGCGACGGTGGTGGAAAAGCACTTTACCCTCGACCGTTCGGCGGGCGGGGTCGATGCCAGTTTCTCGCTGGAACCAGCCGAGCTGGCCAGTCTGGTGGTGGAAACCGAACGTGCCTGGCAGGCCATGGGTCAGGTGCATTACGGCGTCACCGAGGCCGAGCGCAAGTCGCTGGTCTATCGCCGTTCGCTGTACGTCACTGCCGACATGGCGGCCGGTGAGCCCTTTTCCGGGGACAATCTGCGCGCCATTCGTCCTGGTCTCGGTCTGCCGCCCAAGCACACCGATGCCGTCCTCGGTCGCCGCGCTCGTCAGGCGATCAAACGTGGCACGCCGCTGGACTGGTCGTTGGTCGAATAAGCCGATCTGCAACCGATTCGGCTAAATAGCGTGACCTGCGAGTCATAACGCGCATCTTCACTGTATTGTATTGACCGGGGAGATGGCGCCTGGCCGTGTATCGGTTCCAGTGATAGCCCTTTGCGCTCCCCATGGCTGCCCTTTGTGGCGGCCGTTTTCTGTTTGTCGGCGCCCCTCGAATCCTTGCGAGCGGTGGTTTTGGGCTGTTTTTTATTGGGAAGCCGTAATGATTGGCATAAAAAGCATTGCGAGCTACGTTCCTGTAGCCGGCGTGGACAATTACGCACAAGGTGCAAAATTCGAGAAGGATGAAGAATTCATCCTCGGCAAAATCGGTTCGGCCTTCCTGCCGCGTAAAGACGCTGAACAGGAAACCTCCGATCTGTGTGTGGAAGCGGCCAATGCGCTGTTTGCCAGCAACCCTGAACTGAAGCGTGAATCGATCGACGCACTGATCGTCGTCACTCAGAACGGTGACGAAGAAGGCCTGCCGCACACCGCTGCCATCGTCCAGGACAAGCTCGGTCTGCCGACCCATGTTGCGGCGTTCGATATTTCCCTGGGCTGCTCCGGTTACGTCTACGGCATCTACGCGATCAAAGGCTTCATGGAAGCTGCCGGCCTGAAGAACGGCCTGCTGATCACCGCTGATCCGTATTCGAAAATCGTCGATCCGGAAGACCGCAACACCACCATGCTCTTCGGCGATGCCGCCACCGCCACCTGGATGGGCGAAGATCCTTCCTGGGCGCTGGGCAAGGCCAAATTCGGCACCGACGGTTCCGGTGCACCGCACCTGAAAGTCACCGATGGCGTGTTCTTCATGAACGGGCGTCAGGTGTTCAACTTCGCGCTGCTCAAAGTCCCGGCGCACTTGCACGAATTGCTCGACGACTCCGGCCTCAAGGCTGACGACATCGACGCCTTCTGCATTCACCAGGGCAGTGCGGCGATTGTCGATGCGGTGGCGCGGCGTTTCGAAGGCGAGCCGGAGAAGTTCATCAAGGACATGGTCGAGACCGGCAACACCGTGTCGTCGAGCATTCCGTTGCTGCTGGAAAAACACGTACTCGATTCCGATTGGCAGCGCATTGCCCTGAGCGGTTTCGGTGTCGGTCTGTCGTGGGGCTCGGCGATCATCTATCGTCCTTGAGTCCGGTCAAAAACGGCGGATACAAAAATAGCGTTCAGGGTTACCCTTGAACGCTATTTTTTTGCCTGAAGGGAGCGCGAGCCGGCATGAGCGAGTTTTTCCAAGCCAACGCCGAGGTTATCCAGCAGCGCTGGCCGGCGTTGTTCGAGCGGTTGATGGCGGAAGACAGTTCAGCCGTTCAAGCCGAGCTGGTGCAGGGATTGGGCTCGACGCTCAGCGTCAATGGCGTGCAACTGACCAGTCGCCACGACCGCGTTCACGAAGCCCGAATCCAGGCGGCCAGCCTGGCGGAAAAACCGCAGCTGCACGTGTATGGCACTGGCCTCGGTGATCTGCCAACGCTGCTGCTGGAACGCGCGGGGCTTGAGCAACTGTATGTGCATGTGCTCAATGGCGCGTTGTTCGCTCTGGTGCTGCAGTTGCTCGATCAGCGCCAATGGCTGGAAGATCCGCGCGTGCAGCTGTTCTATGCCGGTGATCTGTCAGATATCTGTACGCCGTTTTTCGCCCTGCCGGCGGAGATGCTGCTGGCTGATGACTTCAACGCGAAGATCCGCGATCGGCTGGTCAGCGAAGTGCACCTGAGCTTCAACAATCGCGAGTTCGATCCAAACTTGCCGTTCATTCAACAGCGTTTGCAGGACTGCCTGCCGGTGTTGCTGGCCGATGATGATGTCGCGCAGTTGTTCGGCAGCGCCAGTGGTCGGGAGATTTATGTGATCGGTACCGGTCCCACCCTGGAAGGGCATTTCCAGCGTCTGGCGGCGGTGCACGCGCAGGCCGAACGTCCATTGTTGGTGTGTGTCGATACCGCTTACCGGCCACTGCGTGAACACGGGATCGTCCCGGATCTGGTGGTCACCATTGATCAGCGCATCAGCTTCCGGCATCTGCCGTTCGAGGACTCCGCTGGCATCCCGTTGGTGTATCTGCCCATGAGCGATCCTGCGGTGCTGACTGCCTGGAAGGGCAAGCGCTACGGCGGTTACTCGGCCAGCCCGGTGTACGCCGCGTTGCGTGAGCAATACCCGCGCGGGCAACTGCATGTCGGTGGCAGCGTGATTCATCCGGCGGTGGATCTGGCGGTGAAGATGGGGGCATCGCGCATTACCCTGTTTGGCGCCGACTTCGCCTTCCCGATGAACAAGACCCATGCCGGCTGGAATGACGGTGATCTGGGGCCGGGGGTCGATCAGGCGCGGCACTGGGTGCAGGACGGTCATGGCCAGCGGGTCAGCACGCAGCTGAACTTTCGCGGATATCTATGTGTGCTGGAGCGCTATATCGCCGCGCATCCGCAGGTACAGTTTTTCAACAGCAGTCGGGCGGGCGCACTGATCGCCGGGACGCAGTTCAATCAGGAGTTTGTGCAATGACGACGATTGAGCAGTGCGTTGGCGAATGCCGTCAGTGCGCCGGGTTGTTTCGTCTGGGGCGAGATGTCGAGGCGGCGCTGGATATGGTCGATGTGTTCGAGGGCGCGCAGCAGTTGCTGATAGCTGCACCTGCGCAGAGTCAGCAGGACTGGGCCTTTGTACTCACGCACATGCTCGATTGTCAGGAACGCCAGGACTGGTTGGGGCTGGCGGACTGGATGGAGTATGAGTTGATCGAACTGTTGCAAAAAGCACGATCGGCAACGTGAGCGACCGCACTGGCCCGCGGCTTTACGCGCGGGTCGGTTTTATGGCGTCATTTTTTTCGCAGGTGGGAGGGCGCTAAGCCCTTGTTTTCTCGGGGGTGGCAGGGTGATGGCAAATTTTTTTCAAAAAACCCTCAAGCAACCTGCCAACCCGACGATAACTATTACGAAGGTTCTCTAGGCCATTCCAGGCGGTTGCCAGGGCCGGAAGCCGCAGTACCCAACCAACGAGGAATTCGTCATGGCTTTAACAGTAAACACCAACACCACGTCGCTGAACGTTCAAAAGAACCTGAACCGTGCTTCCGACGCTCTGTCGACTTCGATGCAGCGCCTGTCTTCCGGCCTGAAAATCAACAGCGCTAAAGACGACGCTGCTGGCCTGCAGATCTCCACTCGTATGCAATCGCAAATCCGTGGTGGCAACCAGGCTATCCAGAACGCCAACGACGGTATCTCCGTTGCTCAGACCGCTGAAGGCGCTCTGCAAGCTACTACCGACATCCTGCAGCGTATGCGTGAACTGGCTGTTAAAGCACGTACCGGCACCAACGGCACTGCTGACCAGAAAGCGACCAACCTTGAATTCGCCGACATGTCCGACGAAATCAGCCGTATCGCTGCTTCCACCAACCTGAACGGCAAAAACCTGCTGGACGGTTCGGCTGGTACTGTGACTCTGCAAGTTGGCGCTAACACCGGTACTGCCAACCACATCGACCTGGTACTGAGCTCCAAGTTCGACGCCGTCAGCCTGTCCGTGGACAAAGGTACTCTGGCTCTGACCGGTACTGACGCTGCAAACGCCGGTAGCAACATCGACGCCGCCATCACCGCAATCGACGCTGCTATCGCTGCGATCGGTGATACCCGTGCCAGCCTGGGTGCTTCGCAAAACCGTCTGACCAGCACCATCTCCAACCTGCAGAACATCGTTGAGAACACCACTGCTGCACAGGGTCGTGTACAAGACACCGACTTCGCCGCAGAAACTGCTAACCTGACCAAGCAGCAAACTCTGCAGCAGGCTTCGACCTCCGTTCTGGCTCAAGCCAACCAACTGCCTTCCGCTGTACTGAAGCTGCTTCAGTAATTTCGGAATGAGTTCGGGCGGGGGAGTGCGCTAGTCGTGCTCTCTCGCCTTTTTACGTTAGGAGGTGATGAGCATGGACATGAGCGTGAAGCTTAACCAGTCTTATCCGGCTCCCAAGCCAGTAACGCCGGTTGCTGACAAACCGTCAGAGACGCCTGAAGTCAGCAAGGTGCAAGCGCCGGTCGCTGCCAAGAGTCAGGATACGGACGATGCCAAGTTGAAGCTGGCGGTGCAGGAGATCGAAAAGTTTGTTCAGTCGATCAAGCGCAATCTGGAGTTTTCCATCGACGAACATTCCGGAAAGGTCATCGTCAAGGTGATCGCAAGCGAGACGGGTGAGGTCGTTCGACAGATCCCCTCCGCAGAAGCCCTCAAGCTGGCAGACAGCCTCGCCAACGCGAGCCACGTATTGTTCGACGCCAAAGTCTGAGAGCTGGCATGAATAGTGTTTGTCTTTCTTTAATGACGCCGGGAAGGGTCAAAAGAACGGCAGCAAACTGAAGGGAGATGCACATGGCAAGTCCAATTTTACCGGGTTCGGGCCTGGGTTCCGGCCTGGACATCGGTGCGATCGTTACTGCGCTCGTCAACGCCGACAAGTCGCCGAAGCAGACGCAAATCGATACTGCGACCAAAGCCAACACGCTGAAGATTTCCGGCGTCGGTTCGTTGAAGAGCGCACTGACGGCGTTCCAGACGGCGATGACCAATCTGGGCAGCAAAACCAACCCTGCGTTTGCCGGTTTCACCGCCACTTCGGCGAATACGTCGGTTCTGAACGCCACCGCTGACAGCACTGCGGTAGCGGGAAGTTACAACGTGGTCGTGAGTCAGCTGGCCACCGGTTCGAAAATCGCCAGTGCCTCTTTCGCCGGCGGTGCCTCCAGTGCCATTCCGAGTGGTACCCTGAAAATCAGTCAGAATGGCACTGATTACAATGTCGACATCCCGGCCGATGCCACCTTGCAGAGCACCCGTGATGCGATCAACAAGGCTCAGGGTGCCAACGGTATTTCCGCCAACATCGTGACCGACGCCAATGGTGCTTCGCGTCTGGTGATCAGTTCGAGCAAGACCGGCGAAGGTTCCGACCTCACCGTCAGCGGTATTGCCGGTCTGGAAATTGATGGCACCAAGGCAATGAGCGGCACTCCGGCGGCAGGTGATTCAGGCGCCGTCAACGGCGTTGCAAAAAATGCCCTGTTGACCATTGACGGCCTTCAGGTAAGTAGCAAAAGCAATACGGTAACCGGCGCCATCAGTGGCCTGACCCTGAATCTGACGACGGTCAGCGCTAACGCGAACTCTCCGACTGTTGTCAGCGTAGATGCCAACACCAAAGGCTTGCAGACATCGATTCAGTCGTTTGTCGACGCTTACAACACGCTGAAGACCACCATTGATACGTTGTCCAAGGCGACGCCGGACGCCGATGGCAAGCTGACCGTGCAAGCGGCCTTCACTGGCGACGCGATGCCGCGCGCGCTGATTGCCGACGTGCGTGCCGAGTTGACGGCCAAGGGCGCCGGCGGTCCGTTGGCGGTGCTGTCACAGTTGGGTGTGATGACCGATCGCAACACCGGTAACCTGACATTTGATACCACGGCTTTCAACAAAACCATGGCTCAGCCAGGCATGACTGGCCAGGTTCAGCAATTGTTCACCGGCACCGATGACACCAACGGTCTGCTGGCGCGCATGACCAAGGCAACGGACCCGTACCTCAAGCCGGCGGCAGGTGATATCACCGGCAGCGGTCTGCTTGATCAGCGCATGGCCATCCTGAACAAAAACACGCGCAATCTTACCGATCAGCAGACGGCTCTGGATGTACGTGTTGCCAACCTGACCAAGACGTTGACTGCCAAATACAACGCCATGGACTTGCTGGTCGGGCAGATGAAGGCCACGGCGAGCAACATCACGTCGTTCTTCAGCACGCTGAACGCTCAGCAATCCGCGAAGTAACAGGCAAGAACGACAAAAACCCGGCTACGCTTTATCGGCGTGCGCCGGGTTTTTGTCTTTTGATCTAAAGTTCTGTGGCTCGTTGGCGATACACTGGTTATACGAGTCAATGTGGCAAATGAGGTAGAACATGAATCCAATGTTAGCCCTTCGGCAATACCAGAAAGTCGGCGCGCACGCCCAGACATCCGAGGCGAGCCCGCACCGTCTGGTACAAATGTTGATGGAAGGCGGTCTGGAGCGCATCGCTCAGGCCAAGGGCGCTATCGAGCGCAAGGATATTCCCGCCAAGTGCACGGCCATCAGTAAAGCTGTTGGCATCATTGGTGGATTGTGTGAAGGCCTGGATCTGGAAAACAGTGCTGATTCGGTAGGTGAGCTCAACCAGCTTTACATCTATATGATGAAGCGACTCGCTGAGGCCAACGTCAAGAGCGATCCGAAAATCCTCGATGAAGTTGCCGGCCTGCTGCGCACCGTAAAGGAAGGCTGGGACGGCATCGCTCCGCCAGGTCCCCAGTTTTAAGGAGAGCACCATGAGTCTTGTATTGCAGCGAATCGCAGATACCCGTGAAGCCTTGGTCAGTGCGCTGGCCGAACGCAACTGGGAAGCCATTGGCGAGCTGGATCTGGCTTGCCGTTCCTGCATGGAAGACGTCATGGCCGAGGCCTCGCTGGATGAGGAGGCCTTGCGCAATAACCTTGAAGAACTGCTGCACGTCTACAAGGAGCTTCTGGAGGCGGCGATGGGTGAGCGCCAGGCGATAGCCAACGAGATGTCGCAGATCACCCAAGCGCAAAAGGCGGCAAAGGTTTACCATCTGTTTGGTTAATTAATCCCCGGTTAATCCAGACATGTGCGCCATAAATTTGACTGTGCACGGTTTTTTGACTTAACTAGTGGCTGTTTTCAGATTTCAGGCGTCTACAGGCACACGGTGTCCTGCAAGCGTCTCGCTTGCCCCATTTTTCGGGCATTGAGTTGACTAGGGAAGTTGCTATTGCATGTGGCGTGAAACCAAAATTCTGCTGATCGATGACGATAGCGTTCGCCGCCGCGACCTGGCGGTGATCTTAAATTTTCTCGGCGAAGAAAATTTACCCTGCGGCAGCCATGACTGGCAGCAGGCTGTCGGCTCTTTGTCATCAAGTCGTGAAGTCATCTGTGTACTGATCGGGACGGTCAATGCTCCGGGTGCACTTTTGGGCTTGTTAAAGACACTCTCAACCTGGGATGAGTTCCTTCCGGTTTTGCTGATGGGCGATAATTCTTCCGTCGACTTGCCCGAAGACCAGCGCCGCCGGGTGCTTTCGACCCTGGAAATGCCGCCCAGCTACAGCAAACTGCTCGACTCCCTGCACCGTGCCCAGGTCTATCGCGAGATGTACGACCAGGCCCGCGAGCGCGGCCGTCATCGCGAACCCAATCTGTTCCGCAGCCTCGTCGGCACCAGCCGGGCGATCCAGCATGTCCGGCAGATGATGCAGCAAGTGGCCGATACCGACGCCAGCGTGCTGATCCTCGGTGAGTCCGGCACCGGCAAGGAAGTGGTTGCACGCAACCTGCATTACCACTCCAAGCGTCGCGACGCGCCATTCGTGCCAGTCAACTGCGGGGCGATCCCGGCAGAGCTGCTGGAAAGCGAACTGTTCGGCCACGAGAAGGGCGCCTTCACCGGTGCGATCACCAGCCGTGCCGGGCGATTCGAGCTGGCCAACGGCGGTACGCTGTTCCTCGACGAAATCGGCGACATGCCGCTGCCAATGCAGGTCAAGCTGCTGCGCGTCCTGCAGGAACGCACCTTCGAGCGCGTGGGCAGCAACAAGACCCAGAGCGTCGACGTGCGCATCATTGCCGCGACCCACAAGAATCTCGAAAGCATGATCGAGATCGGAACCATCAGCTAAGACCTCTACTATCGCCTGAACGTGTTCCCGATCGAGATGGCGCCGCTGCGTGAGCGCGTCGAAGACATTCCGCTGCTGATGAACGAACTGATCTCGCGCATGGAACACGAAAAGCGCGGCTCGATCCGTTTCAACTCGGCGGCGATCATGTCGCTGTGCCGTCACGGCTGGCCGGGTAACGTCCGTGAACTGGCCAACCTGGTGGAGCGCATGGCGATCATGCATCCGTACGGGGTGATCGGCGTGGTCGAGTTGCCGAAGAAATTCCGCTACGTCGACGACGAAGACGAGCAAATGGTCGATAGCCTGCGCAGCGATCTCGAAGAGCGCGTGGCAATCAACGGCCACACGCCGGACTTCAGCGCCAATGCGATGCTGCCGCCGGAAGGTCTGGACCTCAAGGACTACCTCGGTGGTCTGGAGCAGGGCCTGATCCAGCAGGCGCTCGATGATGCCAATGGCATCGTGGCGCGCGCTGCCGAACGTCTGCGCATTCGCCGAACCACCCTGGTCGAGAAGATGCGCAAGTACGGCATGAGCCGGCGCGAAGGTGACGAACAGGCGGATGATTGACGCCTGTTTTTCAACGCCTTCATTTATAAGCAGTTTTTTTTAGGCACGGGTATTGCTACAGCCCTCGCAACATTCCGTTTAACTGACGGTCAGCCAGCGAGAGAACACAATGCCCCACGCCCAGATGTCTTCCGCCTCCAATGCCGAGGGGCAACCGTCGTCCGTAGAGCAGGCGAGCCGTCAGGGTCTTGAACAGGCGTTCGCGCTGTTCAATCAGATGTCCAGTCAACTGACCGACTCCTACAGCATGCTTGAAGCCCGGGTGACCGAGCTCAAGGGTGAATTGGCGGTGGTCAGCGCTCAGCGCATGCAGGAGCTGGCAGAGAAAGAACGCCTGGCCAATCGTCTGCAAAACCTCCTCGACCTGTTGCCCGGTGGCGTCATCGTGATTGACGGCCACGGCATGGTTCGCGAAGCCAACCCGGCGGCGATCGACCTGCTCGGGCTGCCGCTGGAAGGCGAATTGTGGCGCCAGGTCATTGCCCGCTGCTTCGCCCCGCGTGAAGACGACGGTCATGAAATCTCTTTGAAAAACGGTCGACGCCTGTCGATTGCCACCCGCTCGCTGGACGCTGAGCCGGGGCAATTGGTGCTGCTCAACGACCTGACAGAAACCCGTCATCTGCAAGATCAACTGGCGCGCCATGAGCGCCTGTCCTCGCTGGGGCGCATGGTTGCCTCGCTGGCCCATCAAATTCGTACACCGCTGTCCGCCGCGTTGTTGTACGCCAGTCATTTGACTGAGCAGGAACTGCCGGTCGCCACCCAGCAGCGCTTTGCCGGACGCCTCAAAGAGCGCCTGCATGAGCTGGAGCATCAGGTGCGCGACATGCTGGTGTTCGCCCGGGGCGAGTTGCCGCTGACCGACCGAATCACCCCGAATGCCTTGATGCAGTCGCTGCAGGCGGCGGCCCTGACCCATGTGCAGGATCTGCCAATCCGCTGGCAGTGCGACAGTCATGTCGGCGAACTACTGTGCAACCGCGACACCCTGGTCGGCGCGATTCTCAATCTGATCGAAAACGCGATTCAGGCCAGCGACGGCAACGTGCGCCTGAAAGTGCATTGCTACAGCCGCGACAACAGCCTGCGCCTGTGCGTCAGCGACAGCGGCAGCGGCATTGAGCCGGCGGTGCTCGAACGACTCGGCGAGCCGTTTTTCACCACCAAGGTTACCGGTACCGGGCTTGGCCTGACCGTGGTCAAGGCGGTGGCCCGGGCACATCAGGGAGAATTGCAGCTGCGTTCGCGGGTCGGGCGCGGCACGTGCGCGCAGGTGATCCTGCCGCTGTTTTCCGCTGTACACGGAGCTGAGTGAACGTCATGGGCATCAAGGTTTTGCTGGTCGAGGATGACCGCTCGTTGCGCGAAGCGCTGGCCGATACGCTGTTGCTGGCGGGGCACGACTATCGTGCGGTCGGCAGCGCCGAAGAGGCGTTGCAAGCGGTCGAGCGCGAGGCGTTCAGCCTGGTGGTCAGCGACGTCAACATGCCGGGCATGGACGGCCATCAATTGCTTGGACTGTTGCGCGCCCGTCAGCCGCAATTGCCGGTGCTGCTGATGACCGCGCATGGCGCCGTCGAGCGCGCAGTGGATGCGATGCGCCAGGGTGCGGCGGATTATCTGGTCAAGCCGTTCGAGCCCAAGGCCCTGCTGGATCTGGTGTCGCGGCATGCCCTGGGTTGCATCAGCGTTGCTGATGGCGAAGGTCCGGTGGCGGTCGAGCCGGCCAGTGCGCAGTTGCTCGAACTGGCGGCGCGGGTGGCGCGCAGTGATTCCACGGTGCTGATCTCCGGCGAATCCGGCACCGGCAAGGAAGTGCTGGCGCGCTACATCCACCAGCAATCCCATCGCGCCAGCCAACCGTTCATCGCGATCAACTGCGCAGCGATCCCCGACAACATGCTCGAAGCCACGCTGTTCGGTCACGAGAAGGGCTCGTTCACTGGCGCCATCGCGGCGCAGGCCGGCAAGTTCGAGCAGGCCGATGGCGGCACCATTCTGCTCGACGAGATTTCCGAAATGCCCCTGGGCCTGCAAGCCAAGTTGCTGCGGGTGTTGCAGGAGCGTGAAGTCGAGCGCGTCGGTGCGCGCAAACCGATCACCCTGGATATTCGCGTAGTGGCGACCACCAACCGTGATCTGGCTGGCGAAGTGGCGGCGGGGCGTTTCCGCGAAGATCTTTTTTACCGTCTGTCGGTTTTCCCCCTTGCCTGGCGTCCACTTCGCGAGCGCACTGCCGATATCTTGCCGCTGGCGGAGCGGTTGCTGAACAAACACGTCAATAAAATGAAGCATGCGGCGGCGAAACTTTCGCCGGAAGCCCAGGCGTGCCTGACCCACTACCCGTGGCCGGGCAACGTGCGCGAGCTGGATAACGCGATTCAACGGGCGCTGATTCTGCAGCAGGGCGGTTTGATCCAGCCGCAGGATTTCTGCCTGACCGGCGCGGTGACGTTTAGCGCAGCGCCGGCCGTCGCGCCGGTGCAACCGTTGGTACGCGAGATCGAAGTCGAGGCCGAATCCGCCGGTGCGCTGGGCGATGACCTGCGGCGCCGGGAGTTCCAGATGATCATCGACACCCTGCGTACCGAGCGTGGCCGGCGCAAGGAGGCCGCGGAAAAACTCGGTATCAGCCCGCGTACCCTGCGCTACAAGCTGGCGCAGATGCGGGATGCCGGGATGGACGTCGAAGGCTATCTGTTCGCCACCTGAAACTCGCCGCAAGTCAATTGTGGAAGCGGGCTTGCTCGCGAAAGCGCAGGGTCAGTTGCGAAAATGTCGACTGACTCTCCCGCTTCGCGAGCAAGCCCGCTCCCACAGTGATTTCGCGGTGCCTGGACCTAACGCGGTGCCTTGATGGGCTTTTATAGAGTAAGTCCGTCGAGCTGGCACCCTTGTTGCTAACACCTGTGTACCCGCCGAGTGAGTGTCAAAAAATTGCGGGCCGCCCAAGAGAGTAGACCATGAGCCAAGGTATTGAATTTAATCGGTTGATGATGGACATGAAGGCCATGAAAATGGACGCCATGGCCACGCCGAAATCGACTGCCGCCGTCCCGGAACTGGCAGGCAGCAGCTTTTCCGACATGCTCGGTCAGGCCATCAACAAAGTCAGCGATACTCAGCAGGCGTCGACTCAGTTGGCCAACGCATTCGAAATCGGCAAGAGCGGCGTCGATCTGACGGACGTGATGGTCGCCTCGCAGAAAGCCAGCGTGTCGTTCCAGGCTCTGACCCAGGTGCGCAACAAGCTGGTTCAGGCTTATCAAGACATCATGCAGATGCCGGTTTAAGGACGAGATTGAGTCATGGCAGAAGCAGTCGCCGATAATGTTCCGGCCAAGGCCACC
>NZ_JBIUVO010000030.1:0-10071 GCF_044742995.1 Pseudomonas sp. NPDC087803 | reverse complement strand
CTCCGAGAAGACCGAGCTGCGCCAGGTGGGCCGGTTGGTCGGCCTGGCTGCGAGCGTGGCGATTGGCTTTGCCGTGGTGCTGTGGTCGCAGCAGCCGGATTACCGTCCGTTGTACGGCAGCCTTGCCGGCATGGACGCCAAGCAGGTCATGGACACCCTGGCCTCCGCCGACATTCCCTACACCGTCGAGCCGAACTCCGGTGCCTTGCTGGTCAAGGCTGACGACCTGTCCCGTGCGCGGATGAAACTCGCGGCCGCTGGTGTCACTCCCAGCGACGGCAACATCGGTTTCGAAATCCTCGACAAGGAGCAGGGGCTGGGCACCAGCCAGTTCATGGAAGCGACCCGCTACCGTCGCGGCCTCGAAGGCGAACTGGCGCGCACCATCTCCAGCCTGAACAACGTCAAGGGTGCCCGCGTGCACCTGGCAATTCCGAAGAGTTCGGTGTTCGTGCGTGATGAGCGCAAGCCAAGCGCGTCGGTACTGGTCGAGCTGTACTCCGGGCGTTCGCTGGAGCCGGGTCAGGTGGTGGCGATCATCAACCTGGTGGCGACCTCCGTTCCTGAACTGAGCAAATCGCAGATCACCGTCGTCGATCAGAAGGGCAACCTGCTCTCCGATCAGGCGGAAAATTCCGAAATGACCATGGCCGGCAAGCAGTTCGATTACAGCCGCCGCATGGAAAGCATGCTCACCCAGCGCGTGCACAACATTCTGCAGCCGGTGCTGGGCAACGATCGCTACAAGGCTGAAGTCTCGGCCGACATCGATTTCAATGCCGTCGAATCGACTGCCGAGCAGTTCAACCCGGACCAACCGGCGTTGCGCAGCGAGCAATCGGTCAACGAACAACGCACCGCCAGCAATGGCCCGCAAGGTGTACCGGGTGCCCTGAGCAACCAGCCACCGTCGCCGGCGTCGGCGCCGCAAACCACCGGTGGTGCCGCAGCGCCTGCCAGCATGGTGCAACCAGGTCAGCCACTGGTCGATGCCAACGGTCAGCAGATCATGGACCCGGCCACCGGCCAGCCGATGCTCGCGCCGTATCCGGCGGACAAGCGTCAACAATCCACCAAGAACTTCGAACTTGACCGTTCCATCAGCCACACCAAACAGCAGCAGGGTCGCCTGAATCGTCTGTCGGTGTCGGTGGTGGTCGACGATCAGGTCAAGGTCAATGCGGCCAACGGGGAAATTACCCGCGCGCCGTGGAGCGCCGATGAACTGGCGCGCTTCACCCGTCTGGTGCAGGACGCGGTCGGCTTCGATGCCAGCCGTGGCGACAGCGTCAGTGTGATCAACATGCCGTTCTCCGCCGAGCGCGGTGAAGTGGTCGCCGATATTCCGTTCTACTCCCAGCCATGGTTCTGGGACATCGTCAAACAAGTGCTGGGTGTGTTGTTCATCCTGGTGCTGGTGTTTGGTGTGCTGCGTCCGGTGTTGAACAACATCACCGGCGGCGGCAAGGGCAAGGAGCTGGCCGGTCTGGGCAGCGACGTGGAACTCGGTGGCATGGGCGGCCTGGACGGCGACCTGGCCAACGACCGCGTGAGCCTCGGTGGTCCGCAGAGCATTCTGTTGCCTAGCCCGAGTGAGGGTTACGACGCACAACTGAATGCAATCAAGAGCTTGGTGGCCGAGGATCCGGGTCGCGTGGCTCAGGTCGTGAAAGAGTGGATTAACGCAGATGAGTGATAACCGAGCCGCAACCGCCAAACTGAACAAGGTCGACAAAGCTGCGATTCTGCTGCTGTCCCTGGGTTCGACCGATGCCGCGCAAGTGCTGCGCCATATGGGCCCGAAAGAGGTTCAGCGGGTCGGTGTGGCCATGGCCCAGATGGGCAACGTCCATCGCGAGCAGGTCGAGCAGGTCATGAGCGAGTTCGTCGACATCGTCGGCGACCAGACCAGCCTCGGCGTCGGCTCCGACGACTACGTGCGCAAAATGCTTACCCAGGCGCTGGGCGAAGACAAGGCCAACGGCCTGATCGACCGCATCCTGCTCGGTGGCAACACCAGCGGCCTCGACAGCCTGAAATGGATGGAGCCGCGCGCCGTTGCCGACGTGATCCGTTACGAACACCCGCAGATCCAGGCCATCGTGGTCGCGTACCTCGATCCGGATCAGGCCGGTGAAGTGCTCGGCAACTTCGACCACAAGGTGCGTCTGGACATCATCCTGCGCGTCTCGTCGTTGAACACCGTGCAGCCGGCAGCGCTGAAAGAGCTGAACCAGATTCTCGAGAAGCAGTTCTCCGGCAACTCGAACGCCTCGCGCACCACCCTGGGTGGCATCAAGCGTGCGGCGGACCTCATGAACTTCCTCGACAGCTCGATCGAAGGTCAGCTCATGGACTCGATCCGCGAAGTCGACGAAGACCTGTCCGGTCAGATCGAAGACCTCATGTTCGTGTTCAACAACCTGGCCGATGTCGATGACCGGGGCATTCAGGCGCTGTTGCGCGAAGTCTCCTCCGACGTGCTGGTGCTGGCGCTCAAGGGTTCGGACGAAGGCGTCAAGGAGAAGATCTTCAAGAACATGTCCAAGCGTGCCGCCGAACTGTTGCGCGACGACCTCGAGGCCAAAGGCCCGGTGCGCGTCAGCGACGTGGAAACCGCGCAGAAAGAAATCCTCACCATTGCCCGTCGCATGGCCGAAGCCGGCGAGATTGTGCTCGGTGGCAAGGGCGGCGAGGAAATGATCTAAGCCCATGGACAAGCATGACGAGTCAGTGACGGACCTGATCCGCGCCCGGGATGTCCGTGGTTTCGAATCCTGGGAAATGCCCAGCTTCGACCCGCCGAAACCGGAACCCGAGCCGGAACCGGAGCCCGAACCGCCGGAAATGGAAGAAGTGCCGCTGGAAGAAGTCCAGCCACTGACCCTGGAAGAACTCGAAAGCATCCGTCAGGAGGCTTACAACGAGGGCTTTGGCATCGGCGAGAAGGAAGGTTTTCACAGCGCCACGCTCAAGGTGCGTCAGGAAGCCGAAGTGGCGCTGGCGGCGAAGCTGGCCAGCCTCGAGCAGCTGATGACCCATCTGTTCGAGCCGATTGCCGAGCAAGACACACAGATCGAAAAGTCGCTGGTCGACCTCGTGCAACACATCACCAAACAAGTGATCAAGCGCGAGCTGGCCATCGACTCCAGCCAGATCGAACACGTCATGCGCGATGCGCTCAAGCTGCTGCCGTTGGGCGTGGACAACGTGCGTCTGTACGTCAATCCGCAGGACTTCGAGCAGGCCAAGGCTTTGCGCGAGCGTCATGAAGAGACCTGGCGCATCGTCGAAGACGAAGCACTGATGCCTGGTGGCTGCCGTGTCGAAACCGCGCACAGTCGCATCGATGCGAGCATTGAAACCCGCGTCGCTCAGGTCATGGACAAACTGTTCGACCAGTTGCACGAGCAGGCTTTGCACCCGGCCGCGCCGGATCTGAGTCTGGACATTCCTGAAGAAAGTCAACCGGCGGCTGCGCCTGAAGAGCCGCTCGCGGGCACCCCCGATGCGCCTTGAACGCACCAGTTTCGCCAAGCGCCTCAGCACCTATGCCGAAGCCACCGAGATGGCCGGCGCGCCGATTCTCGAAGGCCGCCTGCTGCGCATGGTCGGCCTCACCCTCGAAGCCGAAGGCTTGCGCGCCGCCATGGGCACGCGCTGCCTGGTGATCAATGACGACAGCTATCACCCGTCTCAGGTGGAAGCGGAAGTCATGGGTTTTTCCGGCAGCAAAGTGTTCCTGATGCCGGTCGGCAGCGTCGCCGGTATCGCCCCGGGCGCGCGCGTGGTGCCGCTGGCCGAAACCGGTCGCCTGCCAATGGGCATGAGCATGCTTGGCCGGGTACTCGACGGCGCTGGACGCGCGCTGGATGGCAAGGGCGGGATGAAGGCTGAAGACTGGGTGCCGATGGACGGCCCGACGATCAACCCGCTCAACCGTGACCCGATCCACGAACCGCTGGACGTCGGCATCCGTTGCATCAACGGTTTGCTGACGGTCGGGCGTGGTCAGCGTCTGGGCCTGTTCGCCGGTACCGGTGTCGGTAAATCGGTGCTGCTGGGCATGATGACCCGCTTCACCGAGGCCGACATTATCGTCGTTGGCCTGATCGGTGAGCGGGGTCGAGAAGTTAAAGAGTTCATCGAGCACATTCTCGGTGAAGAAGGCCTCAAGCGTTCGGTGGTGGTCGCCTCGCCGGCGGACGATGCGCCGCTGATGCGTCTGCGCGCGGCGATGTATTGCACGCGGATCGCCGAGTATTTCCGCGACAAGGGCAAGAACGTCCTGTTGCTGATGGATTCGCTGACCCGTTTCGCCCAGGCCCAGCGGGAAATCGCCTTGGCCATTGGCGAGCCACCGGCGACCAAGGGTTATCCGCCCTCGGTGTTCGCCAAACTGCCGAAACTGGTGGAGCGCGCCGGTAATGCGGAGAAGGGCGGTGGTTCGATCACCGCGTTCTACACCGTGTTGTCCGAAGGCGATGACCAGCAGGACCCGATTGCCGACTCGGCGCGGGGCGTGCTCGACGGCCACATCGTGTTGTCCCGGCGTCTGGCCGAGGAAGGGCACTATCCGGCCATCGACATCGAAGCGTCGATCAGCCGGGTGATGCCGGCGGTGGTCTCGGCGGAACACATGCAGCGCGCGCAGTACTTCAAGCAGCTGTGGTCGCGCTATCAGCAGAGCCGCGACCTGATCAGCGTCGGCGCGTACGTTGCCGGTGGTGACCGCGAGACTGATCTGGCGATCAGCCTGCAGCCACAACTGACCCGCTACCAGCGGCAGGGCCTCAACGACAAGATCAACATGGGCGAGAGTCAGGCTTACCTCGAAACCCTGTTCGCGCCTGCGGCGGGCGGGTAACCGGCCATGGCCGTGAGCCGAGCTGCGCGTCTGGCGCCGGTGGTGGACATGGCCGAACAGGCCGAGAAAACCGCCGTGCAGCGCCTGGGTTACTTTCAGGGCCAGGTCAAAGTGGCCGAAAGCAAACTCGCCGACCTCGACGCCTTTCGTCTCGATTATCAGGAGCAGTGGATCGTGCGCGGTAGCGACGGGGTTTCCGGGCAATGGCTGCTGGGGTATCACGGCTTTCTGGCGCAACTGGACACCGCGATCGATCAGCAGCGGCAAAGCCTGGTCTGGCACCAGAACAATCTGGTCAAGGCGCGGGACGCCTGGCAGCAGGCGTTCGCCAAGGTCGAGGGTTTGCGCAAACTGGTGCAGCGCTACCGCGAAGAGGCGCAACGCCTCGAAGACAAGCGCGAGCAGAAATTGCTGGACGAGTTGTCGCAGCGCTTGCCGCGCCAGAACCCTTTTTAAGTTGTCCAAACTCCCTGTGGGAGCGGGCTTGCTCGCGAAGGCGGTGTGTCAGAGACACCAATGTTGACTGACACACCGCTTTCGCGAGCAAGCCCGCTCCCACATTTGGTTCTGCGTTGCACCTTGCCCCTGGGTCTACCAGATGCTAAACCTTGTACACGTTCGTCAATGACAAGGAAGCCAGTCAATGTCAGTCGTTACAGAAGTCTCTCCGGATGGTCAAAAACTGACGATTTCGGTCAAGGGTCGGTTCGATTTTGGTCGCCATCAAGAGTTTCGCGAGTCCTATGAGCGACTTGACCAGAAACCCGAATCCATTGTGGTTGACCTGAAGGAAGCCACCTACCTCGACAGCTCCGCGCTGGGCATGCTGCTCCTGCTGCGTGATCACGCAGGCGGCGACAATTCGGATGTGCGGGTGGTCAACAGCAACTCCGACGTGCGCAAGATCCTCGCCATCTCCAATTTCGACAAACTCTTCGACATCAGTTGACGGCCATGCAGGCGCAAGAGCCGCTGACGATCCTGATCGCCGAAGACAGCGCCGCCGACCGGCTGCTGTTGTCGACCATCGTCCGGCGTCAGGGGCATGAAGTATTGACCGCTGCCAACGGCGCCGAAGCGCTGGAGATTTTCCGGCGTCAGCCACCGCATCTGGTGTTGATGGACGCGATGATGCCGGTGATGGACGGCTTCGAGGCCGCTCGGCAAATCAAGCTGCTGGCCGGGGAAACCCTGGTGCCGATCATCTTCCTGACTTCGCTGACCGAAAGCGAAGCGCTGGCCCGCTGTCTTGAGGCGGGGGGTGACGACTTTCTGGCGAAGCCCTATAACCAGGTGATCCTCGCCGCCAAAATCAAGGCGATGGATCGCTTGCGCCGCTTGCAGGCCACCGTGCTGCAGCAGCGCGACCTGATCGCCAGACATCACGATTACCTGCTCAACGAACAGCGTGTGGCCAAAGCGGTGTTCGACAAGGTCGCGCACGCGGGCTGCCTGAGTGCGCCGAACATCCGCTATCTGCAATCGCCTTACGCGTTGTTCAACGGCGACCTGCTGCTGGCGGCGTACACCCCGGCCGGTGACATGCATGTGCTGCTCGGTGATTTCACCGGCCACGGCTTGCCGGCGGCGGTAGGGGCGATGCCGCTGGCCGAAGTGTTTTACGGCATGACCGCCAAGGGTTACGGTCTGGCCGAAACCCTGCGCGAGATGAACGCCAAGCTC
The DNA here is from genome assembly GCF_044742995.1 of Pseudomonas sp. NPDC087803. Taxonomy (NCBI): domain Bacteria; kingdom Pseudomonadati; phylum Pseudomonadota; class Gammaproteobacteria; order Pseudomonadales; family Pseudomonadaceae; genus Pseudomonas; species Pseudomonas sp. NPDC087803. Next base: position 3,521 of record NZ_JBIUVO010000030.1, on the reverse strand, counting down.
AAGCGCATCCTGCCGGTGGACATGTTCTGCTGCGCAACCATGCTCTGCCTGAGCTTTCAGCGGCGCACGGTGGAAGTGTGGAACGGCGGCATGCCCGACGGATACCTGCACCGCATCGCCAGCGGCGAACGGCTGCCGCTGCCGGCGCGGCATTTGCCGCTGGGTGTGCTCAGCCCGCAGGCGTTTGACGATCGCACCGAGGTGCAACCCATGGCGCTGGGGGACCGGGTGTTCCTGCTGTCCGACGGGGTGATCGACACCACTGATGCCAGCGATCAGTTGTTCGGTGTCGAGCGTTTGCAGCGCCTGTTCGCCGCCAACCGTGAGCCGGACAATCTGTTTGCCGAGATCGTACAGGCCTTGCTCGAGTTTCGCGGGGAGCCCCGTGACGATGTGAGCATGGTCGAGATCAGCCTGCTCGACGCCGCGCAGATCACACCATCGGCACCGGTGTATTCCGACAGCGGCCAGTCTTGTCCGCTGGATTGGTCGGTGAGCTTCGAGTTTCGCGGCGCGACACTGAGGCGCTTCAATCCTTTGCCGTATCTGCTGCAGTTGTTGCTGGAAGTGCACGGCTTGCGCACCCAGGGCGGGGCGATCTACAGCGTGCTCGCCGAGCTGTACTCCAATGCGCTGGAGCATGGCGTGCTGGGCCTCGATTCCGCTCTCAAGCGCGATGCCGCTGGCTTCGCCCGCTACTATGAACAGCGCAATGCGCGACTCGAAGCCTTGCAGGACGGTTACGTGCGCGTGCATCTGCAAATCAAGCCACAAGGTGCGGGCGGTTGCCTGGCCATTCGTGTTGAGGACAGCGGCAAGGGTTTTGACGTGGCCCGAGTGATGGAGCGGCCGCTGGACGGTGTCCGTCTGTCGGGACGCGGGGTCAGTCTGATCCGGCAATTGGGGCATAACGCCAGTTGGTCGGACGAAGGTCGCAGTGCCTGCGTAGAGTTTTTCTGGGAGGTTAAGGCATAATTCGCCGATTCTTGATCAAGGAGTGAACAAGTGACTGACCAACATGTGGATCGCGAAGTACTCGATGCCTTGCGCGAAGTGATGGAAGACAGCTATCCGGATCTGCTGGATACCTTCCTCGCCGATTCTGAAAGTCGCTTGCATCAACTGCAAAAGACCGCCGACGTCAAGGTGTTGGCCGAGGTCGCCCATAGTTTCAAGGGCAGCGCCAGCAACATGGGAGCTGTTCGATTGGCGACGCTCTGTCAAGAGCTGGAGGCGGATGCCAAAGGCAAAAGCCCTGCGGAAATCGTCAAACTGGTGGCCGACATCAGTTACGAATTCGCGGAAGTCCGTCCTGTCTACGAAGACGAACGCCAGCACGCGCTGACCCACTGATTCCTGCCGTCCGGCGCTTTTCCCAAGCGCCGGACAAAACTGGCCCGACACTTGCAATAATCCCCGTCAACTGTACCTACGATCCCAGTGCAGCGGAGACCGTGTCATGCCTGCGACCCCCAATGTTCTTCTTCAATCTGCCGCCCAGGCCAAGGCGCAAGCCGCCGCCGCGAAAGCGCCGGTCATGGCCGCAGACACCGGGGACAAGGCCTCAAGCTTCGCTCAGGTGTTCGCCGATCAAGGCCCGAAAAAAACGCTTGCCAGTACCGACAGCTCTCTGAAATCGGCGCGCGACAAGGTTGTCGATAGCAGCGACAAGAAGGATCTCGGCAAGGATCAGTCTGCCGCCGCGCAACAGACCGTTGCCGATAGCGGCAATGCCTTGCCTGCCGACAAGGGCGCTGCGACGGCATCCGATGATCAGGCTGCCGCTGATGACGCTGCCGCCGATACCACACAGACTCCAGTGGCTGACACCGCCCCGGTTGATCCGGCGCTGGACCCGGCACTGGCGCAAACCGTGCAACCGTTGGTGACTGCACCTGTGGTGCCGGCGCCGGTCGCTGCAACACCGGAGCCGGTCAAAGCCGAAACCCCGGCCGTGGACGCAACCGTCGCGCCAGCCGTGGTCAAAGATCCGGCGGCATCGACCGACAGCGCTTTCGACCCGGCGGCCGATCCGCTCGACTCGTTGCCGGCGGTGCGTATGGCGATGGAGCAGGGCGGGCATATTTCCGCCAGCAGCCAGGCACAACCCAAATCCACGCCGGCCCAGACTCAGGCCGACGGTGAATTGACTGCGGCGCAGAACTTCGCTGCCGGCATGGCCAGCATGCTCGACGTGCAGGCCGACAAGGACAGCACCAGTCAGAACGGCGAAAAGGCCTTCAGCGGCCTGATCGACGATGGTCTGAAAGATCTGAAGGCGGCCACCAGTGATACCCGTGTCGATGATTTCGCCAACCGTCTGGCGGCGCTGACTCAGGCGGCCACACCAAAAACCGCGAACGCGGTACCGGTGAATCAGCCGATCGCCATGCACCAGAGCGGCTGGACCGAAGAAATCGTCAACCGCGTCATGTACCTGTCCAGCGCCAATCTGAAGGCGGCGGATATTCAATTGCAGCCGGCAGAACTCGGGCGTCTGGATATTCGTGTGAACATGGTGCCGGATCAGCAGACCCAGGTGACCTTCATGAGCGCGCACCCAAGCGTACGTGAAGCCCTTGACGGCCAGATGCATCGCTTGCGTGACATGTTCACCCAGCAGGGCATGGGCCAGGTCGACGTCAACGTCTCCGACCAGAGCCGTGGCTGGCAGGGTCAGCAGGGCCAGGAGCAGGCGCAGCAAGGTCAGAGCGGACGCACCAGCGCCGCTGGGGGACGTCTGGATTCGGCGGAAGAAGAACTGACGCCGGCGGCAGTGGCCGAAGCCGCTGCGCAAACCACCAGCGTGATCGGCAGCAGCGCGGTCGACTATTACGCCTGACGATTGCGGCGACACTAAAAGATCGCAGCCTTCGGCAGCTCCTACGGGGTGTACACCTTCCAATGTAGGAGCTGCCGAAGGCTGCGATCTTTTGCTTTTGGCTCTCGGCGATTTCTTGCAGGCCCCTTCCTCCGACACTTCTGGCATAACACTTGCTCTTGCCTTGCCGTGCGACTGTGAAAACCCGATTAGTGACGGATTATTGGCATGGCGAAGAGCGAAACAGCAGCAGTGAAAGACCCCGCGACCAAAGGCAAACTCAAGATGATCATCCTGATCGTGGTGGCTCTGCTGCTGGCGATCGGTGTGTCCGTGGGCGCGACCTGGTTCTTCATGCACAGTGCCCAGAGCAAACCTGCCGAGGCCGCCGAAGCTGCGCCGGCCGGCAAGCAACCGGCGATCTTCGAGCCGATGGCGCCGGCGTTTGTCGCCAACTACAACCAGAACGGCCGTCAGCGCTACATGCAGGTGAGCATCACCATGCTGGCGCGTAACCAGGCCGATCTGGACGCGCTCAAAGTGCACATGCCGGTGATCCGCAACAACCTGGTGATGCTCTTCTCCGGTCAGGATTTCGCCACATTGGCGACCCCGGTCGGCCAGGAGATGTTGCGCCAGAAGGCCACAGCCAGCGTCCAGGAAGTGGGTCATAATTTTATGTGCAAAGTGGTGATAGTTC
>NZ_JBIUVO010000029.1:44204-58596 GCF_044742995.1 Pseudomonas sp. NPDC087803 | reverse complement strand
ACATCGAAAATCGCCCTGTTGTAATAGTGCGGAGCAATTTCGCGGGTAAACAGCTCAAGAATCTCCGCCGCTTCGAACGAACCCAGGTCGAGTTCGAACCGATCCTCCATGAACCGCTGAATCTTGCGGTTGGCCTCGTTCTCCTGTTCAGGAGTGAGGGTCAGGATCGGCGGTTTGGACTTCTTGGCAGCCATTTACCAGCGACCGTCCCACGCAGCGAAGTTCTGCAGCAATTGCAGGCCATGGGTATGGCTCTTCTCCGGGTGGAACTGCACGGCGAAGCGCGAGCCTTCGGCCAGCGCTGCCGCGAAATCGACCCCGTAATGACCGCTTCCGACCACCTGCCGCGCATTGGCGGCAGCGATGTAGTAGCTGTGCACGAAGTAGAAACGCGCCATGTCCGGAATGTCGTGCCACAGCGGGTGACTGACCTTCTGCTGCACCTCGTTCCAGCCCATGTGCGGGACTTTCAGGTGCTCGCCGTCTTCATGCAGATCTTTGCCGAAGAACTTCACCGCGCCCGGGAACAGGCCGATGCAGTCGACGCCGTCGTTCTCTTCGCTGCTGTCGAGCAGGGCTTGCATGCCGACGCAGATGCCGAGAAACGGACGATCCTGGCTGACTTCACGCACCAGCGAATCGAAACCCAGGCGACGAATCTCCGCCATGCAATCGCGAATCGCACCCACGCCGGGGAATACCACGCGGTCGGCTTCGCGGATCACGTCCGCATCGCTGGTGATCAGCACCTTGCCGGCGCCAACGTGCTCGAGGGCCTTGGCCACCGAGTGCAGGTTGCCCATGCCGTAGTCGATAACTGCAACCGTCTGCATTACAGAACGCCTTTGGTCGATGGCATTTGCCCGGCCATGCGCTCGTCCAGCTCGACGGCCATGCGCAGCGCGCGGCCGAAAGCCTTGAACACGGTTTCGATCTGGTGGTGGGTGTTGGTGCCACGCAGGTTGTCGATGTGCAGGCTGACCAGCGCGTGGTTGACGAAGCCCTGGAAGAATTCCTGGAACAGGTCAACGTCGAAGCCGCCCACGGTGGCGCGGGTGTACGGCACGTGCATCTGCAGGCCTGGGCGGCCGGAGAAGTCGATCACCACGCGTGACAGCGCTTCATCGAGCGGCACGTAGGCGTGGCCGTAGCGACGGATGCCTTTCTTGTCGCCGATGGCTTTGGCGAACGCCTGGCCGAGGGTGATACCGACGTCTTCCACGGTATGGTGGTCGTCGATATGCAGATCGCCCTTGCATTCAATATCCAGGTCGATCAACCCGTGACGGGCGATCTGATCCAGCATGTGCTCAAGAAAAGGAACACCGATATCGAATCGGGCCTTTCCGGTGCCATCAAGGTTGATCGAGGCTTTGATCTGGGTTTCCAGAGTGTCGCGCTCGACAGACGCCTTACGTTCGGCCATCACCAGCTCCGCAAAATCATTGGGCGAAAAAGGCAGCCATTATAGGCACGCGGGGCCGAAACAGAAACACGAGACGTGATATGCCTGACGGACAGGAGCCCCGGCTGTCGCGGGTAGACATGTCCATACAAGCCATTTGAAGCAGCACAAAACAAATATGGGAGCGGGCTTGCTCGCGAAGAGGGAGTGTCAGTCAACATCAATGCTGAATGACATACCGCCTTCGCGAGCAAGCCCGCTCCCACAGGGGTACTGCGTTTTACCCATTACTTAGTGAAACAGTACCGCCGTCTTCTGCAGGGTCACCCACACACCCCACGCCAACGGAATACCCACCACCAGCCACGCGGCGATTGCCAGTGGCTTGCTGCCCGGTGCGGCTTTCCACTCCAGCACGGTGCTCGCATCAGCACCTTTGTCGTGACCCAGTGCCTGTTCGGCAGCCAGCTCAGCGTCGGTCATGAAGTACTTGTCGGCCACCGGACGCACCAGCAGGTTGCACAGGAAACCCAGCACCAGCAGGCCGGCGAGGATGTACAGGGTGATGTCGTAAGCGGCGGCGCGTTCAACGCCGATGCTCAACTGATACTCACGCAGGTAGTTCACCAGCACCGGACCGAGCACGCCGGCCGCAGCCCAGGCAGTCAGCAGGCGACCGTGGATCGCACCGACCATTTGCGTGCCGAACAGGTCCGCCAGATACGCCGGAACGGTCGCAAAACCACCGCCGTACATCGACAGGATGATGCAGAACGCCGCCACGAACAGCGCTACGTTGCCCAGATGGCCCATGTTCGGGATCAGTGCGTACAGGGCAAAACCGAGGGCGAAGAACACGAAATAGGTGTTTTTGCGACCCAGGTAGTCCGAGAACGAGGCCCAGAAGAAGCGGCCACCGATGTTGAACAGGCTCAGCAGACCGGTGAAGCCGGCAGCAATCGCGGCGATCGAAGCCAGTTGCCCGGCGTCCAGTTGACCGAACGGCACGTCGACGCCCAGCAGCTTGCCGCCGAACACTTCCTGCAGCAGTGGCGAAGCCATGCCGAGGATGCCGATACCGGCCGATACGTTCAGGCACAGCACCAGCCACACCAGACGGAACTGCGGGGTTTTCCACGCCACATTCACGTGCACGTGACGGTGGGTGATCATCGCGTTCGAGGCTTTCTTTGCCGGAGCGGTCCAGCCTTCAGGCTTCCAGCCGGTTGGCGGCACGCGGTAGGCCAGGGCGCCACCGATCATGAACACGAAGTAGATCGCCGCCATGGCCACGAAGCTCTGCCACACGCCGACACCGGCAGGCGAAGCGAAGTGGCTCATCAGCGCAGTGGCCAACGGTGCACCGACCATCGCGCCGCCACCGAAGCCCATGATCGCCATGCCGGTTGCCATGCCGCGCTTGTCCGGGAACCACTTGATCAGGGTCGAGACCGGCGAGATATAGCCCAGGCCCAGACCGATACCGCCGATCACGCCGGAGCCGATCCACATCAGCCAGATCTGGTGGGTATAAATCCCCAGTGCCGAGATCAGCAGACCGCCGCACCAGCACAATGCCGACACCACACCGGCCTTGCGTGGCCCGGCGTGTTCCAGCCAGCCACCCCAGATCGCTGCCGAGCAGCCGAGGAAAATGAAGAACAGGGTGTAGATCCAGCCGAGCATGGAGATCGGCCAGTCGCATTGCGAAGAAAAGACCTGAGCGATGAAGCTCATGTCCGGCGCGCAAGCCACAGGCGCGGTGACGCCCAGCGCCTTGGACAGCGGCAACCAGAACACCGAGAAACCGTAGGCCATGCCGATGCACAGGTGGATGGCCAGCGCGGCCGGTGGAACCAGCCAGCGGTTGAAACCGGGCTTGGCGATGATGCGCTCCTTGGACAGGAACGCAGGCTGGTCGGCTTTGAGGCCGTCCGCCGTGATGCTCGTGCTCATTGTGTATCCCCCAATTATTAGTATGGTTCGCCAGCCACTGCTCACCCTCGGCCTTTATGCACGCAGGCATGACCGTTTTTTCAGGTGAAGCTCCTTGAAGGCGCGACGTTAAGTCGCAGAAGGACGGACGAACCGGCGAAGGTTACCATTTGCAGGTGACAGAAAAACCAAACTGATATCACCTTTTTCGTGTCATCTGATCTCGTCTCCTGCAGGAGCTGCGGAACGCTGCGATCTTTTGATCTTTTTTGAAACCGCCAACATCAAAAGATCGCAGCCTGCGGCAGCTCCTACCTAGAGCTGCACATACCTGTAGGAGCTGCGGAACGCTGCGATCTTTTGATCTTTTTTGAAACCACCAACATCAAAAGATCGCAGCCTACGGCAGCTCCTACCTAGAGCGGCGCATACCTGTAGGAGCTGCGGAACGCTGCGATCTTTTAAGCTTTTTTGAAACCGCCAACATCAAAAGATCGCAGCCTGCGGCAGCTCCTACCTAGAGCCTCACAAACGGGAAAATCATGCCTGTCATCGTTCAAACGCTTGAAGACGCCAGTTACCAGGATCAACAGGATTTGCAGAAGATCTACCGTGATGCCCCGCAATGGCTGTTCGCACCGTATTCCGGGGACGCCCAACTGATCGAAAGCAGCCTGGCCGACGGTTCTTTGATTACAGGACGTTTCAATGACCGACTGCTCGGTGCAGCGCGCCTGACAAGGCACGACGGGGTTTGGTACTTGTCCCATCTGTGTGTACGAAAAGTCACCAGGCGCCGAGGGGTAGCGGAGCGATTGGTGAACCAAGCGCAGAAAATGGCGTCGCAAGCGGGTGCACAACTGCGCCTGCTGGCACCGGCCGGACACCTTGAAACGCAGGCACTGGCCGCCAAATTGCAATTGCCGCTGGAAGTCATCGCGACATGACAGCGCCCCGAATGGGGCGGATGCAGCGCTATACTCCCCGGCTAAATTACGAATTCGACTAACTACAAGGACTCGCCCATGAAAGCGTTCGGCAAAATCCTGGGTCTGGTACTTCTCGGGCTGTTGCTGATCATTGTGGCGGCGGGCTTCGCCCTGACCCACCTGTTTGATCCCAACGACTACAAAGACGAGATCCGCCAGATAGCCCGCGACAAGGCCCACATCGAGCTGACGCTCAATGGCGATATCGGCTGGAGCCTGTTCCCGTGGCTCGGCCTGGAACTGCATGAAGCCAGCATCGCCACCCTGATCAATCCGACCGAACCGTATGCCGACCTGCAGATGCTCGGCCTGTCCGTGCGTGTGCTGCCGCTGTTGCGGCGCGAAGTGCAGATGAGCGATGTGCGCGTCGAAGGCCTGAACCTGCGCCTCAAACGCGACAAGAGCGGCCACGGCAACTGGGAAGACATCGGCAAACTGCCGCCAGCAGCCGCGCCCGCCGGCAGCCCGGCGCCGGCCAACGCACCCGTTGCAGAAGCCAGCCCACAGCCGGAAAAACCGCCACAGCCAATCCGCCTCGACATCGACAGCCTGACCGTCAACAACGCCCGCGTTGAATACAATGACGAGCAGACCGGCAAGCAGTACAGCGCCGAGAGCATCCAGCTGAGTACGGGCCCGGTACACGATTCGACCAACATTCCGCTGAAAGCCACGGCGTTCCTCAGCACCAATCAGCCTGTGCTGCGGGTGCGTACCGAACTCAACGGCGAACTGCGCATCGAGCGCGCCCTGCAACGCTACAAGTTCGAAGACATGAAACTGTCTGGCGAATTGACCGGCGACCCACTGCAGGGCAAGGCCATGACCTTTTCCGCCCAAGGACAGATCTTGCTGGACAAGGCGGCGAACGTCGCTGAATGGACCGGTATCAAGATCTCCGCCAACCAGTTGCGCGCCCTCGGTGAGCTGAAAGCCAACGACCTCGACAAGACCCCGCAGATCACTGGCGGGATTTCGATCGCCCAGTTCGATCTGGCGAAATTCGTCGACAGCATCGGCCAGACGTTGCCGGCCATGGCGCCCGGCAGCCTGAGCAAGGTCGAACTGGTCAGCCGCGTGGCCGCCACGCCCACCAGCGTGGCCTTCGACAATATCAACCTGAAACTCGACGACAGCAGCTTCAGCGGGCGCATTGCCGTGGAAGACTTCGCCAAGCAGTCGCTGCGCGCGATCCTCAAGGCCGACACCTTTGATGTCGACCGCTACCTGCCGCCGAAATCGGACAAGGCCAAAAACGCTACGCAAGTGCGTCAGGCTGAAGTCGCCAGCACCGAAGCCGATGCCATGGCCGGTGCCGGCAGCACGCCGCTGCCGGACAAACCGAGCAAAAGCGCCTGGAGCACCGAGCGTCTGCTGCCGGTCGAGCGTCTGTCCAAACTCGACGTCGATGCCGACCTGAGCTTCGGTCAACTGACCCTCGACAAACTGCCGATCCAGAACGCCGCGCTCAAAGCCACCGGCCAGGGCGGCCTGCTGACGCTGGAGAACCTGCGCGGCGGCCTGTACAACGGCGACTTTGAAGCCAAGGGCACCCTCGACGTACGCCCGAGTGCGCCGGTGCTGAACCTGCAGACCAGAATCAACCGAGTACCGGCCGAGAAAATCCTCGAAAGCCAGGGCAAGAATCCGCCGGTCAAAGGTCTGGTCACGCTGACCAGCAACCTCACCGGCAGCGGCAACAGCCAGCAGGCGCTGATCGACACCCTCAATGGCAACGCCAGTTTCGTGATCAACAACGGCGTGCTGCTCAACGCCAACCTTGAACAGCAACTGTGCAAAGGCATCGCCACCCTCAACCGCAAAACCCTCAGCGGCGAGCCGCGGGGCAAGGACACGCCGTTCCAGGAACTCAAGGGCAACCTGACTTTCCGCAACGGCGTCGCCAGCAACCCGGACCTGAAAGTGCGCATCCCCGGCATGACCGTCAACGGCGATGGCGACATCGACCTGCGGGTGCTGGGCATGGATTACCGAGTCGGCATCATCGTCGAGGGCGACACCAGCGCCATGCCGGATCCGGCCTGTCAGGTCGGCGAGAAGTTCGTCGGCATCGAGTGGCCGCTGCGCTGCCGTGGCCCGCTGGAGCTGGGCGCCAAGGCCTGCCGTGTGGATAACGAACGTCTCGGCCAGGTCGCGACCAAAATCGCCGGTGACAAACTCAGCGAGAAGATCGATGAAAAACTCGGCGACAAGGTCAGCCCGGAATTGAAAAACGCATTGAAGGGGCTGTTCAAGCGATGACAGCGGAGCAGTTTTCCACGGCGGTGCTGGAATGGTTCGACCGCCACGGCCGCCACGATTTGCCTTGGCAGCAAGACATCAACCCGTATCGGGTGTGGGTGTCGGAGATCATGTTGCAGCAGACCCAGGTCAGCACCGTGCTCAATTACTTCGACCGCTTCATGGCCGCGCTGCCAACCGTGCAAGCGCTGGCCGAAGCGCCGGAGGACGAAGTGCTGCACCTGTGGACCGGGCTCGGTTACTACACCCGCGCGCGCAATCTGCAGAAGACCGCGAAGATCGTCGTCAGCCAGTACGGCGGCGAATTTCCGCGGGACGTCGAAAAGCTGACGGATCTGCCGGGGATCGGCCTGTCCACCGCCGGCGCCATCGCCAGCATCAGCATGGGCCTGCGCGCGCCGATCCTCGATGGCAACGTCAAACGCGTTCTGGCGCGTTTTACCGCGCAGGAGGGATACCCTGGGGAACCGAAGGTCGCCAAACAGCTGTGGGCCAATGCAGAGCGTTTCACGCCGCACGATCGGGTCAACGCCTACACCCAGGCGATGATGGATCTTGGCGCCACACTGTGTACGCGCAGCAAACCGAGCTGCCTGCTGTGTCCGCTGGAAAAGGGCTGCGAGGCGCACATGCTCGGGTTGGAAACGCGCTATCCGATCCCCAAACCGCGCAAGGCCATCCCGCAGAAACGCACGCTGATGCCGCTGCTGGCCAACGGCGAAGGCGCGATTCTGCTTTATCGCCGTCCGTCGACAGGCCTGTGGGGCGGTTTGTGGAGCCTGCCGGAACTCGACGACCTCGACGACCTGCAACATCTGGCCGACCAGCACTCGCTGACCATGGGCGAGCAGCAGGCGCTGCCAAGCCTCGTCCACACCTTCAGCCATTTCCAGCTGTCCATCGAACCCTGGCTGGTTCAGGTGCAGGAGGCAGGCCACCACGTGGCCGAGGCCGACTGGCTCTGGTATAACCTCGCCACCCCGCCGCGCCTGGGCCTTGCCGCCCCGGTCAAAACCTTGCTCGAACGCGCGGCCGCCGTATTGAACGCAGGAGAGTCGTCATGACCCGCACCATCATGTGCCGCAAGTACAAAGAAGAACTGCCCGCGCTGGAACGCGCTCCTTTCCCGGGCGCCAAAGGTCAGGATATTTTTGACCACGTCTCGGCCAAGGCCTGGGCTGACTGGCAGAAACACCAGACCCTGCTGATCAACGAAAAGCGTCTGAACATGATGAACGCCGAAGACCGCAAATATCTCCAGGGCGAAATGGACAAGTACTTCTCCGGCGAGGATTACGCCAAGGCCGAAGGCTACGTTCCGCCCGCAGAGTAAACCCGCAAAATCGGGGGTCGGATCGTAAGCGACGGAATTAATTTAAGAAATTTTAAAAAAGTCGTTGACGTAAATCCGAAAAACCCTTTTAATGCGCCCCGTTGCCCAGATAGCTCAGTCGGTAGAGCAGGGGATTGAAAATCCCCGTGTCGGCGGTTCGATTCCGTCTCTGGGCACCAAATACCGAAAACCCTGAATCGCAAGATTCAGGGTTTTTTTATGCCTGCGATTTGACGGCGGCTCACTTCATCCTTTTTCTGGGCTGCGCAAATGCGCGACGGGTTTCGAACAAAGACGATCCGCGCTACTTTGGCCGCACCTTATGGAAGAGGGTCATCCGTTCGATGAACCAGAAAAGAACCCGCGTCCCCCTGCCCCATCCGCCACCCTATCGCCAGAGCCGGGTGGCATTCTGGCTGACGGTACTGGTCGGCGTTTTGATCGCCTTCCTCATCGCCGCGTCGATTTATCTGATCGTCCACAGCCTGGACAGCGGCTCCATCACCACCTGGAACCGCTCCGGTCCACGCCATACCTACACCCTCGCGCAGCAACCCCGAATGTTTTGGTTCGAGATCGTGTCGCAGTGCATCGGCACCGTGTTCCTGATAGCCCTCGGCTGGATCGGATTATGGATTTACCGGATGGCGCACGAGCCCAGCGACAAGCAGAAGGCCAAGCGCAGGCGGGGGTAAAGGAAGGCGCGGGATTGCACCCGCGCCTCGACTTTCAATTACACCCAACGCTATCCAGCGTCATTCCAGTGGAACACCAGATTGCGCGCAGTGCCGCTGCCAACATCTGTCACGTCACGCCGTGTTTCGCCATTGCGCGTGGCGACCACGGTGTACTTACCGGGTGGCAACTGCACGTACACCAGCGGGCCCGTCTGGGTGAGAGTCAGCACGGTTTGTTCTGGTGACTTTTGAATCGTCACATCGACATCAGCGGTGTACTGATCCTGCGCACCCACCGCGAACGTCATGTGCAGGTTGTAACCGGTGGATTGTTGAATGGCTTTTGCCTCATCAACGCCAATCCCGCCGGACAGGTAGTTGATGCCGTTTTGCTGTTGCTGCTGGACTTGCACGCCGGCACTGTCGACCGGTTCCAGGTTGGCGGCCTGGGACATGCCAGGCAACAGCAGCCAACTGACAGCAGCGAGCGGCAGCATGAATGAACGAATGTTTTTCATGATGGCGACTCCGGGGTTCTGAAGAACCCAATCGTTACCCTTTTTTAGATCTGGCACCGCAAGGCTTGTTTTAGATTGATTGGTACTTGGCGCATGTACGAAATGGACTACAGACCATTGCTATCAATACGCCTTTTGCCGGCAACGTCCTGCACTACCCATCCCGCCTTCCTGCTGACTTCACAGGCTCGCCCGACATCGCCGAGCGGTGAATCCCGGCATGCTTTTGCGTCTGTTTCCAATGATGCGGAAGACTCGATGAACCCGTTAAAAACTGATGATGCGCAAGACCCGAAAATCGATTCATTGCTGGGAGAGTTGGGCGAACTGATCCGCCAGGCGCGGCAAAAAGTGCTGCGTGCGGTTGATACGATTCAAGTCCAGACCTGTTGGCAGATCGGCCGGCATATTGTCGAGTTTGAACAGCAAGGGGCGCAGCGGGCGGGGTACGGCAAGCGGTTGCTGGCTTTGTTGGCGAAGGATCTGACGGCGCAGTTCGGGAAGGGGTTTGATGAAACCAATCTTCGCAAGATGCGCCTGTTTTATCAGCTGTTCCCAATTCGAGACGCACTGCGTCTCGAATTGAGCTGGACTCACTATCGCAGGCTGCTGCGGGTCGAAAGCGCAAAAGCGCGTCAATGGTACGTGGAAGAAACCGCGAACCTGAACTGGTCCAGCCGCGCCCTTGATCGCCAGATCAATACGCTCTACTACGAACGACTCCTCATGAGTCGAGACAAGGCCGATGTGATTGAGGAAGCCTCCACCAACATTGAGGCGATGAAAGACAATCCGCGCGAATTCATTCGCGACCCAGTCTTGCTAGAGTTTCTCGGGCTGCCTGCGCCCTGCAAGATCAGAGAGGATGCTCTTGAACAGGCTCTCATCGAACACCTGCAGGGCTTTCTTCTTGAGCTGGGCAAGGGCTTTTCCTTCGTCGCTCGCCAACAACGCCTCAGTACTCATGATGTAGATCTGTACATCGATCTGGTGTTCTACAACTATTTGCTCAAATGCTTCGTGATCATTGAGCTCAAAAGCGGAAGGCTCAGTGCCCGCGACGTCGGACAAATGGACATGTACGTGCGCATGTACGACGAACTCAAGCGCAGCGAAGGCGACAAACCGACAGTCGGGATCATTCTGTGTGCTGAGAGCAATGACTCGGTCGCGCGTTACTCGATGCTCAAGGGCAATGAGCAACTGTTCGCCAGCAGTTACAAAACCATACTGCCGAGTGAGGAAGAACTGCGCGCCGAACTCAATCGGGAACAGGCTCTGATCGAAGAACGCCTGCTCCTGCAATCCGCTGAATAGAAACGGCGGATTGTTCCCGTGTGGCGTGAAGGCTATTGTTGACAGCTCCGCGAAAGGGTCGAAAGCGATGAGCTGTCAGGATGCGTCAGCAACGCAAGACATGCAGTCACCGTCACCGGTGTTGACAGGCAAACAAGGTGAGGCCTTCAAGGAAGTCGCCGCCGATGGCTTTGTGCTCGGCGGTTTCACTTGGCAGCACACCCTGTCTGACACGCAACGCCCGGTAGTCATCATCAACGCTGCCACCTCGGTCCGCTGCCGACACTATTCACGCTTCGCCGATTACCTGTTCGCCAACGGCTTCGACGTGATCACCTACGACTACCGAGGCATCGGCGAATCACGTCCGGCAACCCTGAAAGGCCTTGAGGCCTCATGGACCGATTGGGGCGCACTGGATTTCGAGGCGATGCTCAAACGCGCGCAACGGGAGTTTCCCGGCCAGCCAATCGATGTGGTCGGCCATAGCTTCGGCGGTTGCGCGGCGGGACTTGGCGAGTCCGGGCAGGTCATTCGTCGGCTGGTGACGGTCGGCGCGCAGTTCGCTTACTGGCGCGACTACGCCCCCGAACAGCGCTGGCGCATGTTTGGCAAATGGCACCTGCTGATGCCGCTTCTGACGCGGTTCTGTGGCTATTTCCCGGGCAAGCGCCTCGGCTGGCTGGAGGACACGCCGGCTGGCGTCGTACGCGACTGGAGCACGCCTGCCGCGCGCTACGAGCAGCGCCCGAGCGGTCGCCGACTGCTGAAGGCAAGCGGTCGCCTGCCCTTCGTCAACGTCCGCGCAAAGACCTTGGCGATCAGTATCAGCGACGACCCGTACGGCACGATCCCGGCCATCGAACGCCTGCTCAGCTACTTCAGCCATGCGCACAAATCCCACCTGCGCATCGCGCCGCAGGACATCGGCGAGCAACAAGTCGGACATTTCGCCTTTTTTCGCAGCGCATACCAAGCCACACTATGGCCCATCGCTCTGACCTGGCTGCAAACCGGCGAGCTGGCCCCCGACACACCCGGGCGGCCAGTGCCACGCAGCTGAGCCCTTCAAACGCACGACGGAACAGACCATGGCCTCCGCCAACAAGCAGCAAAAACGCGCCGCCCGGGCCAAGACCAAGGCCAAGCAGAACCGCACCAAACGCGCCGAGGCGCCGGTCGAACTGGACCCGAACGATGACCGCATCGACTTCGAATCGGTGGACCTGACCGAGCTGTTCAAGAAAATGATCGACGCCGAGAAGATCAGCCAGCAAGCCATGTGCACCGCGTTCCTCGAAGACCCACTGCTGGAGCTGGTCTACGAGCAGGAAGGCGAAGAAGGCGCGATGGACTTCATCCTCGCCGCGCTGATCGAGTATCGCCAGTGGTCGAAAGAGACCGACGAAGCCGGCGCCCTGGCGTGGATCGAATCCCCGGCCTTCCAGGCCGACTATGTGGCGGCGTCCGACGCGATTGCCGCACAAACCCCACAGAAGAACTGAGTTCCCATGGCATCCCTGAACAAGCAACAGAAACGCGCCAAACGCGCCAAGGCCAAAGCCAAGCACATCCGCATGGTCGGGCGTAAGCCGCTGGACCAGGACGACAACCTCGGCCATCTGGACGAGCCGATCCCGGAATACACCCTCGCAATGTTCAGCAAAATGCGCGACGCCGAAGCCGTCAGCCGCAACGAAATGCTGCTGACCCTGCTGCGCGAACTGGCGTTCATCATCGTTGACCATCCAGAGCTGCTGGACATGGAAAACGCCGAGAACGAAGGCATGGCCGCCACCCACCTGGCCGCCGACATGCTGATCGACTACCGCATGTGGGCCGACGGCATGGACATCGAAACCGCCCAGGCCTGGCTGACCGAACCACAGTTCATCACTGATTTCGGAATTGCGCTGGATACTTACGGCAAGTCGCTGGATGCCCAGGAAGAAAAGAGCGAATAAACCCCGCTCACAAACAAAAACGGCCGCTCGTCATCACTGACAGCGGCCGTTTTGCATTACGCGTTGCGGATCAGTTCAACACCACCGCACCACGGTTTTCCAGCTTGCGGCGGCGTGCCACCAGCAGGCCGGCAGCAACGACCATGAGGCTCAGCAGACCGGTTGCGAGGATTTCCACGCGGTGGGCTTCCTGGAACAGCATGATGGTCAGGGCCGCGACGATGAAGATGATCACCGCGTAGGTCAGGCCCGGGAAGAGCCACATGCTGAAGACGATTTTCTCGCCGCGGGCCATGCGTTGTTTACGCATGCGCAGTTGCGAGAACGCGATCACCAGGTACACCAGCAGTGCAATGGCGCCGGAGCTGGCCAGCAGGAATTCGAACACCGCGGCCGGGGCCACGTAGTTGGCGAAGGTGCAGAGGAACGCCGCGCCGGTCGACAGCATCACCGCCCAGTAAGGCGTGCCGCTTTTGTTCACCCGGGTCGACATGGCCGGTGCATCACCGCGCTTGCCGAGGGAGAACAGCATGCGCGACGAGGTGTACAGCGCCGAGTTCAGGCAGCTGGTGACCGCGACCAGCACCACGATGTCGACGATCATTTTCGCGTTCGGAATACCCATGCGCTCAAGCACGGTCTGGTAGGAACCGAGGTTGGCCAAGGTCGGATCGTTCCACGGCACCAGGGCCACAACAATGAAGATCGACACGAGGTAGAACAGGCCGATCCGCCAGATCACCGAGTTGGTGGCCTTGGAGATCTGCTTGCCCGGGTTCTTCGATTCCGCGGCCGCGATGGTCACGATTTCGGTACCCATGAACGAGAACATGGTGGTCAGGATTGCGCCCAGCACCGCGCCCATGCCATTTGGCAGGAAGCCGCCGGAGTCGAACAGGTGCGAAACACCGCTGACCTGGCTGTTCGGCAGGAAGCCGAAAACGGCCGCAAGACCCAGCGCGATGAAGCCGATGATCGCCAGGACCTTGATCAGGGCAAACCAGAATTCGAATTCACCGTAGTTTTTCACGCTGAACAGGTTGGTGACCGTCAGCAGCATGGTGATGATCAGTGCGAATGCCCAGATCTCGATCCCCGGGAACCAGGCATGGAGGATGGTCGCGGCGGCGTTGGCTTCCAGCGGAATCACCAATACCCAGAACCACCAGTACAACCAGCCGATGGTGAAACCGGCCCAGTGCCCGATGGCACGGTCGGCGTAAGTCGAGAACGAGCCGGTGTCGGGCGAAGCGACAGCCATCTCACCGAGCATACGCATTACCAGCACCACCAGAGTACCGGCGGCGGCGTAGGCCAGCAGTACGGCAGGGCCGGCGGCAGCGATCGCGTGGCCGGAGCCAACGAACAGACCGGCGCCGATAACACCGGCGATCGACAACATGGTCACATGACGCGGTTTGAGCCCCTGTTCGAGGCCATTGGAGCTTGGGGTACTGCTCATCGGAACTACCTTTGCGAGGAAAGCGATTGCGTCCGTCCCGTCTGGCTTTCCTTCTCGTAAAAAGAAACCAACGGGGCGTTCCAGATTCTGCACGCAATTATTGCGCCAAAATGTTTCAAACTCTTCTGGGCCGCGCTTCTCAGCGCGACCGGACAGTCATCGCAAGTCATTGGAATGAATGGCAATTCGCCAGAGCGTTACCCTGCGACTCACTTTTCAAACGAACGAGCGCACCAGAAACACACTGAAAAAGTGTGGGATGCACAATAAAAGGGCGAATCAGGTACGTTCGGCCGGATAGCGCTTCCAACACCCCGCCAAAGCTGGCAACATCGCGCCTTTTTTTACGCAACACCCACGGGGCTGCACGTTTAAACACCCGTTCGGTTGTTGATGGGGCGACAGTCTGCTGTGCCGATGCGACAACCTGCCACACGCCATCCGCTTACCGCTCGTAGCGCTGTTGGCTGCCATTGAAACGCTATGCTAGCTTGGCCGCCTCGCCAGGAGGGGGGGGGCGCGGGCGGGGCGGGGGGGGGGGGGGGGGGGGT